>CAYGDT010000020.1:0-18832 GCA_964348745.1 uncultured Candidatus Peribacteria bacterium | reverse complement strand
CAGTTATCAGTTATCAGTTATCAGTTATCAGTATAATGATCGGCCGATTCATTCCTTATAAATAACGAATCACCGATTCCCGATTCCCGATTCCCGATCACCAATCACCAATCACCAATCACCAATCACCCACCTAATATCCCCTCCGTCGCTTTCTTCCCAATCTCGACAGCCGGCTGTCCATACGGATCGATCCGGTATAGTTTTCCGAGTAACACGACTTCCATCATAAACAGAAAGAAGAGTTGTCCGAGATGGTATTCGTCTATGCGCTTCAAGCCGATCGTGATGTGGGGCCGCTTGGCCTGCGTGAGTGCGGAAGCGGTTCCTGCGTAGCAGGCATCGAGCAGATCACCAAACTCCTTTCCCGCGATGTAACCAAAGACCTCGTCGGTTTCCCCCGGCACGGTGAAGGAATCTTTCTCCACTTCGCGGATGAAAATATGCCACTGTTTCCTCGGACCCGCCATCCACTGCTGCAAGAGACTATGCTGGTCTTGCGTTCCGATGGCGGCGAGAGGAATGGGGTTATTCGTTTCCGCTTTTCCGAGGCTTTCGGCGATTAGTTGCTGGTCCCAGCGCGCAACCGATTCCAGTCGCTGCGAGTACGGCATGATCACGCGCACACGGCAGTCGCGCTTGGTGTCGAGTAGGAACTGCACGCCTGCGAGCATGGCCGCGGGGTTTTCATCGGGAGTGATGTTGCTGCAACTTTCGTCGATGTCGATCGCTCCTTGGACAAATGCATGTATGTCTCCGCCGAGCAGTGCCAACGGCAGCAGACCCACCGGCGTGAAAATGGAATAGCGGCCGCCGACGTCTGGCGGAATGGGGAGCATCCTGATGCCGTTCTCCAAGCAGAAGGATCGGAGATTGCCTTTTTTGGGATCGGTCACACCGACGCAGAAATCACCGGCTTTGTTGCCGTGCGCTTCCTGCAATCTTTTCCAGCAGTGAAAGAAAATGCTCATCGGTTCCAGCGTCCCGCCGGACTTGCTCGCGATCACCACCAAGGCGGAGCTCCAGTCGATCAGCGTGTCGTACATCTTGAGCATCGTTGGATCGATGGTGTCGAGCAGAATAAATTCAGCAGTCTTCGGAGTTTCGAATACTTCGCGGATCGCCTTCGGTCCGAGCCCCGAACCGCCGATGCCCACCCAGACAATGGTGCGGATACCGCGTTCCTGTGCGGACTGCGCAACCGCTTTTACCTTGGCGATGGTATCGCTATTTAATGGATCTGCCGCCCATGCGTGCTCGCCATTTTTCCGTTCTTTGTTCGTCTCTTCAATATAGCGCCGTAGGCTGGTCAAAATTCCGGAGAATTCCTGTTCGGGAATTCCTTTCGCCGGAGTGATGGCCTTGCCCATTGCCGAGGAGATATCGAGTTGTAACATAGGGGAGAGGTTGGACTTTTGGAACTGCTTACAGAGCACGAATTGCTGCAGCAACGCGCTGCTCCGTTGTCTTTATATCTTCGGGCAAATCTTTCAGTGCGTTCAGGATAGTTACCGTGTCGTACCCGAGAGTTTTGAGAGTATCAACGGCGTCTTGATCATACTGATGACTGATGACTGATGACTGATGACCGTCTCCAAATATCGTCGGCTGTTTCTCTGCGAGAGATTTTAGATCCAGCAAAAGTTTTTCCGCCGTCTTCTTCCCGATTCCCTTGATACTCGTAAGCAGCTGCGGATTTTGCGTGCCGATTGCCTGCATCAAAAGGCTTCTTGGAACAGCAGACAGTTCGAGTGCGAGGCGCGGCCCGATGCCGCTCATATCTATGAATTTCTCGAAGAGCAGTCTGCCGGATTCGTCGAGAAACCCGAAGAGATCTAGGCGGTCTTCGCGCACGTAGGTGGAGATGCAAAGCTTCGCTTCTTTTCCTTCTTTCAAGGTATCCCAGACAGTGATCGGCGTGTACACGCGGTAGCCGACCCCCTGGACATCGAGGAGGAGTTCTTCGGGTTTGATCTTATGAACGGTTCCGCGGAGTGAGGCGATCATGGGAGGGGAGTATAGCAGATGTACCGCCGTTGAGTAGAGCCGCAATGACATTGCGGCTCTACCGATGCAACGGCATTTCTGCTATAATAAGAAGAAATGCACATCCATAACAGATTCCCCGCATTCGTTGCTGTATTGCTCGCGCTTGCGTCCGTGTATACCTCATACCTCACTGCTTCACTTACAGACAAGCATCGTGCGGCGGAGGAGCTTTCGCAGGTGATGACGGAGGCGACGGATGTCAGCAAGAGCGGCAACGGCATGTACGGCATGCGTGCCGAGGCGCAGAGCAGTCTGGAAGATGCGCGCATTGCATTAGAGGAAACAACGCAGCACAAAGATCAGGCGCGCAGGAAATTCGTCGCCGCATTGCGGGAGATCGATCAGATCCGACTGCGTTACGGTATCGACGCGACCAATACGGGTGCGCTTGCGGTGGCGGTGGCCGCTCAGGAGCAAGAGATATCTGCGTTCCTGCGCTATACAAGAGGTAAGCAGTTTTTTCTTGCTGCCGGTGGTTCGGATTTCGGTGTGGCACTCGCGACCGGTTTGATGCAATCCACGCTCGGTCAGATGACAGACAAGGCCATTCATATGCATGCCGCGGCAACCGCGCGCGATCATGTGCTGACGGCAACTGTGCGCGCGAAGATACTCGGACGGGAGACGGCGGCAACGCAGCGGGAATACGAGAAGCAGCTGATTGCCTATGAAGACGCGAGCAATCGGTACCGCAAAGCGACTGAAGACGCCAAGGCTGCCGATGTACGCATCACGGAGATACGTCGCATCACCGAGGAAGTGCAGTCGCAGATCACCGCACTCCAACGGGACCTTGCACGTATCGACGCGCAACTCGTTGCGAAGTTGGAACGCGAGTTGATTGAGAAGGGGCTGATGAAGCCGCAGCCGGGGGAGCGCAGCGACGGGCGGTTTCGCGGAACGCAAACATTCCGCTGGCCGGTTGTCGGCAAACTTTCTGCGGGGTTTCGTGAGCAATCGTATCTACAGTTCTTCGGCGTGCCGCACCAGGGACTCGATATCATCGTCCCACAGGGAACGCCCGTGGTATCCAGTGCCGATGGGATCGTCTACCTCGCGCGTGACGGCGGAGCGAAGGGGTATAGCTACGTGCTCGTCGGACATCGCAACGGTTACGCAACGCTCTACGGTCACTTAAGTGTGATTAGTGTTGCATCTGGGCAGGAAGTCGCTGCTGGGCAGGTTATCGGACAGTCCGGCGGAACGCCTGGGACACATGGATCCGGCCCGATGACCACGGGTGCGCATTTGCACTTCGAAGTGATTCAGGGAGGGGATCATGTCGATCCGGTGAAAGTATTGAGATGATGAGTTCTTAAGAACTAAGAACTCGTCTCATAAACTCCTTCCAAATCGGAACCGCGATATCCAGTGCAGAGGAGTTTTCTTTGAGTGGAGCGTTATCGGCGTTTCCCACCCACACCCCCACAAGCAGAGTATCGGTGTACCCGATTGCCCAGGCATTGTTGGGGAGTACTTCCGCGCAGGAGGTATCTTTTCGTCGCCGTCGGCAGATGCTCCCCGTTCCTGTTTTCAGCGCCGTGCCCGGCAGATGCATCCACGTTCTCCAGAGCGGTTCACGGGCAAGTTCGTCGCTCAAAATATCGGTGATCATGTCTGCGCTCTGCGTACTGATTATTTGCTTCGATGTTTGCGTCGGCGTGTAGATCACCGCGTTCTTTTGATCGACGATTTCTTTGATACCCGTCAGCGAACGATGCACTCCGTGACTCGCCAGCACGGTGTATGCTTCCACCATCTCGAGCAGTGTTGCTTCGCCCGCGCCGAGCGCGAGGGACCATGCATAACGAAACTGCGGGTTTGTTTCCTGCGCGTGCTGCTTGCGCTCTTTGGGGCTGCGCATACCTATACTCTCGAAGAAATTCAGCACGGTGTCTTCTCCTCCTGCGCCGTAAAACGCACGGATCGCCGGAGTATTCCGCGAACGTCCGAGTGCGTTTCGAATCGTCATGCGCCCGTAGTATCCGGAGGAAAGCGGCTTGTAGATGCGCGGGTCCAGAGGAGTGTCCCCGATAAAACTATTGGGTGTGTAGTCTTTCTCAAACAGCATGGAGTAGATCAGGGGTTTGATTGCAGAACCGGTCTGGCGGGGTCTGCGTGCCATATCGATCTGGCCGCCGTGCAGATCGTCGAAGAAGTCTCCGTTGCCGACGTACGCGAGAATCTCGCCGCTGCGCGGATCGATTGCTACGAGTGAAATATTGTGCGCTCCGAAGTGCGTTTTCAGATCATCCAGGTGCGCCGTTACCGTTTGCTGTGCAGTCAACTGCAGTGCAGAGTTTAGTGTCGTTTTCACCGTGATGCCACTGAGCGTATTGAAGGAATCGTCATGAAGCATCCGGTCTTCGAGAAATGCGCGGATGGCAAGCACGAAGTGCGGCGCATCGATCGGGTTACGCTGGATGAGAAATGTGACGGTATTCAGTTGTGCAGCCGCCTCGGCGTATTCTTTCTGCGTCAGCATGCTTTGGCGTTCCATCGAGCGTAGTACGATTTGAGCTCTTGCCAGTAATTCCGTGCGATGCGGACCGTAGGGGCTGAAGTAGCTTGGGCGTTGGGGGAGTGCCGCGAGGATCGCGCTTTGAGCAATGGTGAGATCCGCCGCATCGATCCCGAAGTACCGTATCGCTGCCTGCTGCACGCCGCCGATGTTGCCGCCAAATGAGGTCCAGTTAAGATACAGAGAGAGTATGTCTTCTTTGGAGAGTGTTGCTTCCAACTGACATGCCAGAATAATTTCGCGCACTTTCCGATCAATGGTTTTCTCGTTCGATAAAAAAGCCTTGCGCGCGAGTTGTTGGGTGATCGTCGATGCCCCCTGTGATTTGTAGTTGCCGATGTTTGCCAGCGCAGCACGAAGAAGCGCCCGACCGTCGATACAACCAAAGCGGCTGAAGAAGCGTTTATCTTCTATGGCGACGATGGCGTCTGCCATATGCTTCGGAATCTCCTGCGCCGCAAGCGATGTGCGGTCTTCCTCCTGAAAAAATCGATACAGCTCTCGGTCTTCGCGATCGGCGATAACGATACTCTGCGACGCAAGGAGCGTCTCGGGATCGGAAACGTTCGGCAACGTTGGGAGAATGCTCAAAAGAATCACCGTGCATAGTAGGGCGAGTGCAAGCACACTCGCCAGTAGCGAATGTCTAACAATGCGTACGCGCCGAGGATGCGTGTTCTTTGTTCCCAAGCGAGAAATTCTATCCTCGGTTCGGCCCGATGACGATCACAAATTCTCCTTTCTTCATAATGCAGAGCGCTGCCTCTTGAAGTGATGCAACCGTCGTTCGGACGACTTCTTCATGGAGTTTCGTCAGTTCCCGCCCGATGACAATGGGTCGATCCGGTTGGCTAACAAGCGCCTCGGCGATCTCACCGAGCGTTTTTTCGATCCGGTGAACCGATTCGTAGAGTACGATGGTTCGTTCTTCCTGAACAAACGACTGAAAGAGTGTTTTTCTTCCCTTCTTTAATGGAGGAAACCCGATGTAGAGAAACTGGTTGATCGGCAGGCCGGATGCCGAGAGTGCTGCAAGGAATGCCGAGGGACCGGGAATGACTTCAATAGTGATTGGTGATTGGTGATTGGTGATTGGTGCGGCGGCGATTCGGTTGATCAATTTGTAGCCCGGATCGGAAATACACGGAGTTCCTGCATCGGAGACCAATGCCAAATGTTGCCCCTTTTCCAGTCGACCGATGATCATATCGATTTTCCTATCGTCACTGTAACCGTGACAGGAGATCAGTTCTTTCTTCGGAATATCGAGTGCCTTGAGCAAACTCCCGGTGACGCGCGTGTCCTCACAAACGATACAATCGCACGCTTTGAGAGTCTCCACTGCGCGCAGTGTAATGTCCCCGAGGTTCCCGATGGGAGTGGAAACGATGCTTAACACGTCGGCATCCTAGCAAATTATCAGTCTTTTGCCTCTTTCCTCATACAGTTTTTCCGCTATGATTTTTCAGATGAAGCAAAACGACAACGACGGCTCATCCTTCGATGATTCTCAGGAGGAACTGCCTTTTGAGGATGGAGAGGGGACGGAGGATGCAAAAGATGCAGAAGATGCAGAGGAAACAAATGATGCGCCGGTGCGATCATCCATTCTGCCGAAGCCGGCTCCGTTGCCCGAAGAAGGCGAAACGATCGCCAGTATCGGTCGTTTGAAGCCCCGACCCATCGTAACGGAAATGGAGGAGAGCTATCTCGACTATGCCATGAGCGTGATCGTTTCTCGCGCGCTTCCGGATGCCAGAGACGGACTCAAGCCCGTTCATCGTCGCATTTTGTACGTGATGCATGAGCTCGGGTTACGCAGCAGCGCCAAGTTCCGCAAATCCGCCGCAGTCGTTGGAGACGTCATGGGTAAATACCACCCCCATGGCGATTCTGCCATCTACGATGCACTCGCCCGCATGGCGCAGGATTTCTCGATGCGTCATACGCTGGTCAATGGTCAGGGAAACTTCGGATCCATCGACGGAGATAACCCCGCCGCCATGCGTTATACCGAGGCGAAGATGGAGAAGATCACGGAGGAGATGATGCAGGATATCGAAAAAGAGACGGTCGCATTTCGCCCGAATTACGACGGCAGCCGCAAGGAGCCCTCCGTGCTTCCCGCGAAAATGCCGAACCTGCTTCTCAATGGAACGGTGGGTATCGCCGTTGGTATGGCGACCAACATTCCACCCCATAATCTCGGTGAACTGATCGATGCCGTAAACCATCTTTTGCAGAATCCCGAAGCGACAGTCGAAGATTTGCTGCAATTTATCCAGGGTCCGGATTTCCCGACGGGAGGTATCGTCTATGACCGGGAAGCGATCAAGCAGGCGTACCTCACAGGGCGCGGTTCCGTGGTGATCCGCGGCAAGGCGGAAATCGAAGAGGGGAAGAGCGGGCGGTACCAGATCCGCATCAATGAGATTCCGTATCAGGTGAATAAGTCCAACATGATCGAGAAGATGGCGCATCTGGTGACGGACAAAGTCATCGGAGGAATCTCCGATATTCGCGATGAGTCTGATCGGGAGGGGATTCGCGTCATCATCGAATTAAAGAAAGACAGCTACCCGCAGAAAGTGCTCAATCAGCTGTTTAAACACACGGAGCTGCAGAGCAGTTTTGGCTACAACTGCATCGCTCTGAGTGATGGTATTCAACCGAGGCTTTTAAATCTGCAGGAGATGCTCCAGATATTCGTCGACCACCGCAGGGTCGTCGTGACCCGTCGCATCACGTTTGATCGCGACCGTGCCAAAGATCGGGCGCACATTCTCGAAGGACTCAAAATCGCGCTGGATGATATCGACAAAGTGATCGAGACAATCAAGAAGAGCGCTGATAAAGATGTTGCGAAAGAAAACCTGATCAAGAAGTTCAAACTGAGTGCTTTGCAGGCAGATGCGATTCTGCAGATGCGTTTGCAGACTCTTTCCGGGTTGGAGCGCAAGAAAGTCGAAGACGAACTTGCCGAGAAGTTGAAGTTCATCGCGGAATGCGAGGCGATTCTCAAGGACAAAAAAAAGATCGATGTCATCATCGTCAAAGAGCTAGCCGATATTAAAACTGCATATTCCGAAGAGCGCCGCACGACGATCGTGAAGCACCCCGTCGGACAGTTCTCTGCGAAAGATACCATCCCCAACGCTCCGATGATCGTGGCGCTGACGACGGGTGGGTATGTTAAAAGACTCAGTCCCATGCAGTTCCGTGCGCAGCAGCGCGGCGGCAAAGGCGTAAAAGGCATGACGACGAAAGAGGAGGACGAGATCCAAACACTGCTCCATGTGATGAACCATGACGACCTACTCTTCTTCACCAATACCGGCCGCGTCTTTAAATTGCCGGCATACGAACTCCCTCAAGGAAGTCGTATCGCGAAGGGGCAGGCGATCGTCAACCTACTGCAGCTGCAGCCCGAGGAAGTGATCACGGCGATTTTGAAATCGGATCTTGAAGATAAGTCCCACCTCTTTATGGTGACCGAGCTCGGAACGGTTAAGCGCACGGAGCTTGCGGAGTTCGATAACATCCGTCGCTCGGGTCTGATCGCCCAGAAAATGCACGGTGAAGACACGCTCAAGTGGGTGCTTTCTACCAATGGCAAGAATGAAATTCTGATTATTACCAAGAAGGGTAAAGCTATCCGTTTCCCGGAAGAAGATGTCCGTGCCATGGGTCGCGCTGCGGCTGGTGTGCGTGGCATCAAGCTTGGTGCAGGGGACCTCGTTGTGGAAGCAGGATGCATCGACGATCCGAAAAACAGCAAGCTACTCGTCGTGATGGAAAACGGTCTCGGAAAGATGACGCCCGTAGAGGAATACCGCTTCCAAGGTCGTGGGGGTACCGGTGTGAAAGCAGCTCAGCTCACTGCAAAAACAGGTGATCTGGTCGGCGGGTGTATTTTGAAAGAAGGCGAGGAAGGCGATCTGTTTTGTCTCAGCAAGCAAGGGCAGGCGATTCGCATGAAACTCAGCGATATCCCCTCACGCGGTCGTGCGACACAAGGCGTGATCGTCATGCGCTTAAACGCTCGGGATAAAGTGGCAACAATGAGCGTTGTTATGCACGATAAGGAGGGCGAAGAAGCAGTTGCCGAAGCAGCGGAGGATATGCAGGAAGAGGAGGTGGAGGCAATTAAGAAAGAGGAACGCCGCGTGAAGCGCGCCGAAACCATTGGGAAGAAAGCTGCCGATTCCTCGCCTGCTGCGAAGAAGGATTCGGGAAAGAATAAATAGGGTGTATCTGAGCGAATCCCTGTGTAAATTCTTGCATACCGTTTCGTTTTCCCTACAATTCACACGATATGAAACAAGGAATCCACCCTCAAATGCATACAAAGGCCAAGATTACGTGTTCCAGCTGTAATGCTGTTTTTGAAATCCCGACAACCGTTGAGGAGATTTCCGTTGAAAAGTGCCGTATTTGCCATCCTGTCTACACCGGTAAAACCCAGCAGGCTGCCACAGGAGGACGCGTCGAGCGCTTCCGAAAGCGCATGGCAAAGTCAGGGGACGAAAAGAAATAGAGGTCTGGCACTCTGCCCAAAAGACTGCTAAACTATAGTCATGAATGAACGTCAATCGCGGCTTCTTCAGGTTATTATCGATGAGTTCATTGCAACGGCGCTACCCGTGGGAAGCAAGCAAATTGTAGATAGGGGGTATTTCGATGTATCGGGAGCTACGGTGCGTAACGAAATGCAGATTCTTTCGGAGCAGGGGTTCATCGTGCAGCCGCATACATCTGCAGGGCGTGTTCCGACCGCGCACGGTTACAGGATGTACGTACGGGAATGCATGCAGCCCACACAACACGAGGCTGCAGTTCGCAAGCGATTTGGCAGTCTGAAAGATCACTATTTACAGCGCAAGGATCAGGAACGTGTCTATGAGGCGGTTGCACTTCTCACGCAGATGACCCCCAACGTTGCTTTCGCAACAGTTCCGCACAAAGACCGCATATACTACCTCGGGCTCTGCAATGTTCTGCGACAGCCGGAAATGCTCAGCGACCCACGGCTTGCATCGGGCATCGCGGAGGTATTGGAAGAGCATCTGACAAAGGTGCTGCAGACCATCGAAATTGATGATCAAGTTCGATACTACATCGGCGACGAGAATCTTTTAGAGCAGATCAAGAGTTGCGGACTGATGGTGACGACGTACTCCGTGCGCGGAGAGAGCGGCGTCATCGGAATACTCGGACCCATGCGCATGGATTACAGCTATAATACCGTGGCACTCGATCTGATTGCCGACCTTCTTCGTTCCTAATGAAAGAGCCAACCTTTCTCCACATTCGCCCGCCGAAAGAGGCTGACGACGGTACGAAGCGCACCAAGCGAGGGCCGCTCTACGCGGAATCCTCTATAGCGGCACTGCATTCCCTGAAGGGGATAGACGTGCCTCTCTCTTTGGAAATCGGCATGGGACGCGGAGGGAAAATCGGGTTCTTTGTCCGCGCTGCACGAGGTGCAGTTCGCCTGACGGAATCGCAGATGTATGCTCAGTACCCTGATATTGATATCGAATATATGGATGAAGACCCCTTCGTTGCCGCCGAAGGCGAACAGGTGTTCAGTCTGGATCTTGCGCTCACCGACCCCGAAGTGTTTCCGATCAAACGACATCCGCAATTCGATGACATGCTGACCCGCGTCAATGTCGATCCTATTGCAGGCATCACATCGACGCTTGCGCGGTATCCCGTACCGGGTATGTGCGGACATGTCGCCATAGTACTCCGTCCGCTCGGCGGAAGTTTCCGCCGCCGCTGCCTGCGATTCCTTCCATTGCTGACGAAGGGGCTTCCTTCTGTCTCCACTGCGTACGCCAAACTCTTTACGCGCATGCAGCTTGCACGCGGCTGGCGTCGCATCGCCTGTTTCCCCATTGCGATGTGCATGGGAGGATTTAGGGCGTGGCCGGGATTTTCCAAGTTTATCTCTCTTGGAAATGTATTTTCCACGCAAATGGATTCTTCCGATCCTGAACTGCGCGAAGATCAGCAGGCGGCAATGCGTTCTCATGATCGGGAAGACTCCATCCGCGCCGCAGCCGACAAGGTCAATCGCCTTCTGTTTGCCTGCAACATACGCATCAGTGTGATTGCCCGCGCAAAGGACGCAGAACTCGCACGGGAGAAGTTGCGCGAAATTGCGGCAAGTTTCCGCCAGTTCTCTCTGCCGCAGTGCAATGCATTCGTATCGGGACCGGAGCGTGTCTCTAGCTCCCTACCGCTCGGCTTTGCCGTGGCGCCCTTTATTCTCTCCGTTGAGGAGATCGCCACCATATGGCATATGCCAACATCGCTCGTCCAGACGCCGAATATCGATTGGGTGACGAGTAAGAAACTTGAGCCTCCAAATAACCTTCCCGTTGCGGACGTCGCACCCGATGTCACGGTGCTCGGGCAGGCGGTGTACCGCGGGCAGCGCCACACGTTTGGCGTGCGTCCCGATGATCGCAGACGGCATATCTACATCATCGGAAAAACCGGTATGGGTAAATCTACGCTGCTTGAAAACATGGTCTTCAGCGATATTCACGCTGGTAGAGGAGTCGCGGTCATCGATCCGCACGGAGATCTGATTCAGGCGATATTACGTTTCATTCCCAAGGAGCGCAGTAATGACCTTGTCTTGTTCGATCCGTCCGACACGGACTACCCGCTCTCGTTTAATGTGCTGGATTGTCCTGATCCGGATCAACGTTCGTTGGTTGCGTCGGGGCTCATGAGCGTGTTTAAGAAACTCTGGCCGGATGCCTTCTCCGGACGCATGGAGCATATCCTCCGCAATACGCTTCTTGCACTTTTGGAGGCCGATGGACAATCCATGCTCGGCATCATGCGCATGTTTGCAGACGACAGTTACCGTTCCAAAGTTCTGGAGCGTGTCGCCGATCCGATGGTTCTAAGTTTCTGGAACGATGAATTTAAGCAGTGGTCACAGAACTATCGCACAGAAGCGGTGGCGGCGATTCAGAACAAAGTGGGGCAACTGCTCACAACACCGTTGATTCGCAATATTGTCGGACAAGTGAAAAGCAGGCTCGATATCCGTCATGCCATGGATACCGGCAAGATCGTCTTGGTGAACTTGAGCAAAGGAAAGCTCGGCGAGGATACCTCGGCGTTTCTCGGTTCCATGCTCGTCACGAAATTTCAGATAGATGCCATGAGCCGCGCCGATGTTCCCGAGAACGAGCGTCGGGATTTTTACCTCTACGTGGATGAATTCCAAAATTTCGCGACCGAATCGTTTGCCACCATTCTCTCCGAAGCTCGCAAGTACCGCCTTAACCTCACGATGGCGAACCAGTACATCGCGCAGCTTCTGATCGGTGACGGTAATTCGCAGCTTCGCGACGCCGTGTTCGGAAACGTCGGAACACTCGTCTCTTTCCAGGTTGGTTCGGACGATGCAGAGGAGCTCAGTCTGCAATTTGAGGAGGCCGTGGAAACAAAGGATATCCTCAGCTTGCCCAAGTATCACGCGTACATGCGGCTGATGGTCGACGGTATGCCGAGCAAGCCGTTCTCGGTCAGCTCGCTGCCTCCGCCGCTCTTTGAACAGGACGCCGGTCGTTTACAGATTCTACGAAAGCTCTCGCGGGAACGATATGCAGAGAAGCGCTCGCTTGTGGAAGACAAGATTGTTCGATGGGCGAACTCTGCAGCCGAGGGTCGCGCGCAAGCGCAGAATGTAGAAAAGGTGAAGGAAAAAGAGGAAGAAGAGAAAAAGCGAGCGAAGAAGAAAGGCATGAGTTTGCCGGAGTACCGCACATGGCGTGATCGCGAAATGTGGCTGAATGATTTCAATATGTTACGCAAACAACATCTCCTCGAGGGCGATCTCTCCGATGTTCAGCAGACGGAAATGGCGGCTCTCGAAGCGAAGCTCGTCGCATCCGGCGGCGTGCCGGAGGTCAGCAAAACTCTTCTGCAGGAAATGGAGAAGCGTAAACAGAAGAAGTAGAGGAAGTAGAGGAATGAGAGGGGTTAATCACTGTAGTCGAGATCCGATCCGCCGTACGAGGATACTCTGCGGTAGTAGTTTTTCAGGTTCGATGGCTCTTTAGTTCCTGCGGGGACGTAATTGAACACGACGCAGTCGCCGAGTGAGTTTTTCATTTTACATTTGAATCCCGGATTGTGTGAAACATCACGTTCGCGGTACGGGTTCTCGAATTTCCACACACGCGGCACCCAATCCCACGAGAGGGCGTACACAGGCACGGGCGTACCAAGTGCCCCGCACAAGAGGATGGCAGTCAGAATGGGATAAAATCGCTTCATATAGCGAAATATGCTATTTCCGGTTGCTCGGAGTGTCAATGAAAATGCACGAGAAACGGAGGAGGCCGGGGATACCAAGGAAACCGGGGAAACCGGGGAAACCAGAGAAACCGAGGAAACCAGAGCAACCGAAGATCCTTGATCTCCCTGGTATCCCTGGACTCTCCGGACTCTCCGGACTCCCCGGACTCCCCGGTATCCCTGGACTCTCCGGACTCTCCGGACTCCCCGGACTCCCCGGTATCCCTTGTCTCCTACACCCGTACCCTTCTTCGATCTCTCAACAGCAGTAGCTGATGTGCACAGTTTTTACTACAAGACAGTCGATCCGGAACCGCAGAGCACTTAGAGCAGATCATCCCGTTCTCTTTACAATATCCGCAGCACACGGGTACGTCTCCCGGATCTCCGCAGTGTGGGCAAAGTCGGTAGCGTGCGGATGGGAGAAGTTTTGCATCCACTGCAACGCGGTGATCGAATACAAAGCACTCGCCGCGCCATTTCCCTTCTGGTTTTGCGGCGAGGTATCCGAGGATTCCGCCATCCAGCTGATACACTTCATTAAATCCCTGCTCCTGCATCGCAAGACTTGCTTTCTCGCAGCGTATGCCCCCCGTGCAGTACATCAGTACCTTCTTGTTCTTGGGGATACCACACTGTTTCACCCAGTCGGGAAAATCCTGAAACTTCGTGAGTTTCGGATCAAGCGCTCCGGCAAACATACCTATTTCCGTTTCGTATGTATTGCGAGTATCAAGGATTACCACATCTTCCTCTTCGATCACAGTGTCCCATTGCTCCGGGGAGAGGTGCGATGCCCTCCCGCGTGCGGGTTGTATGCTGTGGTCTCCGAGTGAGACTATTTCCGGTCGGATCTTCACAAAGAAGCGCCGAAACGGCTGGTTCGCCGCTTTGCTGTCTTTAAACGAAAGATCGCCGACATGCGCAGAAACTTCTACTTTCCATTCTGCGATTGCCTCGGCAGATCCTGCGACCGTGCCATTGATTCCTTCGGAACCGACAATCGTCAGTCCTTGCAGGTCGCGAGACTTTGCAAATTTCCGGAGTGCTTTTTGCAACTCTTTCGTATCGGAAATCTCTATGAATTTGTAGAAGGCGGTGACGGTGATCATATCGTCTCTATTGTACAGATATATGCCATATGTTTGACAAGAAAACCGCTTCGGAGTTACGTTTTGCGCATGATATCAGTTTCACGAGCTTCCGAGCCGGATCAGATCGATTGGGATCGGGTTCCCGTTGAGACGCTTGAGGGACTTACGGACTCTACGTTTGTGTTATTAAAGGAAAGGGGATTTGATACTATAGGAAATCTGTTGAGCGTCACGAGAGCGCAATTCGTTGAGAGGATTGCTGGTGGTCTTGACGTACATGATCCAAGCCAAATATCTGCATTTGTGTATACATCAATGCGTATGTTCTCCATTCCGGATGAGCGATTAGCCCATTGGGAGGTTCCCTTTTAATGTAAAAAAGGCCGCCAGCCGGAGCGTGCGACCCATTTTACAACCTTCCTCAGTCGAATCAGAATCGAAGTGTACGGACATCGCAGTTCCTGCCTAAGCACGTGATGTGCGTCTTCTCGTAATCGTAGTAATTGCCACTACTGCCGCTTTCGTTGTAGTCGTAGTCGTTATCGTAGGTATTTCCGCTCTGGTAGCGGTATGGGCGGAACACGCCGTCAGCGTTTTTGTACCACTTCCACTGACCGTCTTGTTCATATTGCTTATCGAAGTAATGAGTGGTTTTTCTCTGATAGTCCTGACGGGTATTCCACGGACTCGTGTTGTAGAGGTTGCTCCGCGGATACATGTACTGTTGCGGGGTGTACGTGGTTACAGGTGGAAAGTACGGCTTGCTCGTTTGATAGCTTAAGCAGCTGCCGCTTATATCGCGGTAGTAGCAGGTGTAACCGGGATAGTAACTGACAGCACCTGCGGAGCTGATGCCGATTGGCAGCAGAGCAAGGGTGATTCCTAGAGTTGTCGCAATGGAGAGAAGGCGTGTCATAGGAATGGGAGGAAACTAAGAACTAGGAACTAAGAACTATTTAAGGACAGGAGGAGTAGGGTACTGCGACGAAGTCTCCTTGGCAAGATGTTTGAATACGATATGGGTTCAATGCGAAGGTTTGGAAGGTTTGGAACGTTGGGGGAGTTTACAACCAATCAAAAAAACCGCGCGAACGCGGTTTTTTTGTTTTTGTGTTCTCCGTGGCTGTCTGCGACCCGGGGAAACCGTTGTAGTCGCTGAGCTTCGGGAGTTGTCAATGAGGGGAGGTACCCTCGCTTTCTGCCAAGCTGCGGTCTCTTGTTTATGCTCGTGACCGGGCGAGACCCCCGTGCCAGGCCGCGCAGACAATTGTCCGGGGCCATGGGGAATGAAAATGGATGCATTGTAGAGGCATACCTCGGTAGCCTTACAATGTCTTCGCTTAGCAGAGAGGACGCTTACCACACTCATGTGTAGGAATGATGAGCGTTCTCTCCGCGGGGTCAGTGATGTGAAGGATCTTTTTTAGTTTCGCCGGGACTCTGACGGCTGTTTGTCTGTGTGTTACTTTGTGTATGAG
Source organism: uncultured Candidatus Peribacteria bacterium (assembly GCA_964348745.1). Lineage (GTDB taxonomy): Bacteria > Patescibacteriota > Gracilibacteria > Peribacterales > Peribacteraceae > CAYGDT01. The sequence continues at coordinate 3,359 of CAYGDT010000020.1, read as the reverse complement.
TGTTTGGACAGAGTCCCGACGATAGTGAGGGGCGGTCCTTTTGAGAAGGACGAGGCTGATGGGCTTTAAGACCCGCCGATGTCCCGCGTATGCGGGGCGAAGGTGGGCGATTCGCTATTGGCAAATCGGGATATCGTACCGCTCTTAAAATTTATTGCAACTACTACGAGTAGCTTGCATCTAAGATATATTTTATGGATACAATATTTATACAATAATTAACACTGTGTTTTTGCTTTCATGGAAAGCAGAACATCAAATTCATACTGCAAAAATACCAATTGGTATTTTCCTACTGTCCGATACCCAGTCGCACCCGCATGATCATTTCCGCCATCTCTCCACGGGTCACCAGTTGGTTTGGGTCACTGAAACTCGTCGGCAGCCCGCCGATGGTTGCAAGAGCGTATACATAGGGTTTCCACCACGCACTCAGCGCGTCTGTCTTGTCTACGTTGAGATTAAATGCAATGACGACGATTTTTGCGGCTTCTGCAAAGTTCACGTTCGAAGCAGGTTTGAATGTTCCATCGGGGTATCCGCCAATCACACCTTCGCGTTTTGCCTGGCAGACGTAAGGCGCAAACCAATCAGAGGAGAGCACATCAGGGAAGAGTGAAGGAAGATCGCAGCCTTCGATGTACTCAGGGCCGAAGGTGGCTCCAATGATAATTTTGGTGAACTCCGCTCGGTTGATGTATTGATCAGGTTTGTACGTGCCGTCGCTGTAGCCACTCACAATACCTGCGTTTTTCACAAACTCTATGGCTTCGGCGTTCGGGTGTGATGCAGGAACGTCGGAAAAAACTGCTTCCTTCGAGGAAGACGACTGTGCAATGGACGATGCACTCGACGAATCCCGATTGAGCCACTCCGTCACTTCCTGTGACTCAGTCGCGGGTGCTGTTCCGCTGCAGCTACCTGTGGTGTAGCGACCATCCGTCTTCGTTGCAAAGATGACCGTCGGTTGATCGATCTTCATTTCCACGCCGCACGCCGCACTGTTATCCGCCGTTTGGACATCGATATAGGCATCAGCCTGTCCTTTCCATACCTTCTCCACCGATATTGCAGTTTGGGTCTGTCCGTCTTGTGAGCTACTTGTGGAGATCGGGACGCCTTGAATGATAATATCGGCGTTGTCGTAGTACGCTTGATGGCGCTGGTCGGCGTTTTCGTAGTACACACAGGAACAGGCAAACGTGTCGCTCGGAACGAGGAGGGGTATCAGCGACAGGCCTGCTATGGTCAGTACCTTTCTCATGAAAATGACCGAACCAGTATAGCGAAACATCCGGTTTTTGACAGGGTTTTATGAACAGTTTTCCTTCCTGATTTCGAGCAAAATTCGCTGCTATTTATCGTCCCAATGCCTCGGGTCGATCCCTGGGCACGGAAAGTCTTTGCAGAGCTCTTTCACTTCTGCAGCGATTACCTCAAGCGCTGTGTCATTGCCCACGTTGTCGATTGCGCGCGCCATCCAGTCGCCGAGTTTCTCCATCTCGCTTTCCTTCATCCCGCGTGAGGTGACAGACGGCGTGCCGATACGCACACCCGACGGTTTAAACGGTGGGTTGGGATCAAAGGGAACAGTATTGCAGTTAGTCACGATGCCGGCAGTATCCAGCGCTTTTGCAGCTTCGCGCCCGCCGATGCCTTTACTCTTTTGGGTTTCAAAGAGAATGAGGTGATTATCCGTGCCACCCGTAACAAGGCGGAAGCCGTGCGTGTTCAGCCGAGCCGCAAGCGCTTTGGCGTTGCGTACGATTTGTGCTGCGTAGACCTTGAATTCCGGTGTCGTGGCTTCTTGAAGTGCAACGGCGATTCCGGCAGTCGTGTGGTTATGCGGACCACCCTGCAATCCGGGCATGATCGCTTTATCGATCGCTTCGGCGTATTTCTGCTGACACACAATGAGTGCCCCGCGCGGACCGCGCAGCGTTTTATGAGACGTCGTGATGCCGGTATCCGCCATTGGGTACGGGCTCGGGTGCACGCCGCCGACGATGAGCCCTGTGATGTGCGATGTATCGGCATGAAAGAGCGCTCCGACATCGTCGCAGATCTCACGGAATTTCTGAAAGTCGATCGTGCGTGGATACGCCGTGTACCCCGCAATGATCAGCTTTGGCTTCACTTCGCGCGCGAGCTTGAGGATGGAATCGTAGTTGAGCATCTCGGTTTGTGGGTCGAGCTCGTAGGGGACGGAGTGGTACGTCTTTCCAGAGAAGTTTACTTTCCAACCGTGCGTCAGGTGTCCGCCGTGGGGAAGCGCCAGACCCATGATAATGTCGCCGTGTTCAAGTGTTGCGTGATAGACGGCCATATTCGCAGGGCTGCCCGAGTACGGTTGCACGTTGGCGTGCGGCATATTGAAGATGCTCTTTGCACGTTCAATCGCGAGCAGTTCCACTTGATCAACAAATTGTTGTCCCTCGTAGTACCGTTTCTTGGGGTATCCTTCGGAGTATTTATTGGTGAATACCGAGCCCGAGGCTTCGAGCACGGCGCTGGATGCGTAGTTCTCTGACGGGATCAGGCGCATTTTGTCCCATTCACGTTTCTCTTCTGCGATGATGAGATCACGGATCTGCGGATCGGTTTTCTGAAGAGCGGGCAAATACATAGAAGTGGATAACGGATAGTGGATAACGGATAAAAGTATACGCATTATCCACTATCCACTTTTCATTATCCACTTTTCTATCCACTATTCACTATCCACTTTTCGTTATCCACTTTTTTCTATCTACTTTTTTCTATCCATTCCTGTGCCGTCACTACGGCATCCATCACACTGTCGTGTGCTTCTACCGGCACGTCGTGCACCATCTGGCATTGCAGGGCGATGCCCCAGAATCGCGTTTCGGGATGCAGTTTTTTATACTGTTCGATCCACTGATCGTAACCACCGCTTCCTCTGCCGAGGCGGTTACCTGTGCGGTCAAATGCACGACCCGGCACGAGGACGATATCGATTCGTTGCTTCGTAAGTTCCTCGGCGTCTGCCGGCGGTTCGGGGATGGTGAATTCTCCCGGTGGCAGATCATCTAAATTTTTGGCTCTACGATAGATCATGCGCTTGTCTTTTCCGGCATAGACCGGAAGATATACCGCGTCCCCGCGTGCAATCAGTTCATGCAGAAGCAATTGGATATCCACTTCGGTTTTCAGTGGAAAGAATGCGCAGACGGAGGATCCCTGCGGGATTTTTTTGAGCAGCACACGCGAGAGGGTTCTGCCTTCGGCGCGTCGAGTGCCATCGTCCATGTCGGAAATACGTTTGCGTATCTCCTGTCGCAGAATTTTCTTTTGTTCAGAAAGATGCATGGATGTGTATTAAGTATTAAGTATTAAGT
>CAYGDT010000019.1:0-19353 GCA_964348745.1 uncultured Candidatus Peribacteria bacterium | reverse complement strand
GTATTAAGAATTAAGAATTAAGAATTAAGAATTACGTATTACGTATTATGTATAAACATCCTTCTTTTACTATACTTGATACATAATACGTAATACTTAATACTCACCTCATGGACCTTACTCTTCCCCTCCTCCAAGAACGCCTGAAAGAATGGGACGGCTGTGCTTTAAGCAAGAACGCAAACCCCGTGCTTGGGGAAGGAAATCCCTGCGCAGATCTCATGTTCATCGGCGAGGCACCGGGCCAGCGCGAAGATGAACTCGGGCGCCCGTTTGTGGGAGCCGCCGGACAGTTCCTCGATGAACTGATCGCCTCCATGGGATGGAAACGCGAGCAGGTCTACATCAGCAATGTCGTAAAGTACCGCCCCCCGAACAACCGCGATCCGACCCCCGAAGAAAAGGCGCAGTGCATGCCGTGGCTGATGCTGGAGATCGCCATCATCAAACCGAAAATTATCGTGCCGCTCGGACGACACTCTCTCGGACATTTTTACCCAAAACTCAGCATAGGAAACGTGCACGGCACCGCGCAGAAACTGACGAGTGAGATCACTGTTTTCCCTATCTACCATCCCGCCGCCGCACTGCATAACGGCAGTCTGCGGCAGGCGCTTTCCGACGACTTTGCGAAACTCAAGAATTTTTTGGATCAGAAAGGAATTTTCCCTCCGATGACCTCGTAAACCCCGCGTGCCAATGGCACGCGGCTACTACAATCAATCAACGTGAATACCCTCCTATTTGGAATCTCTCTGGCTGCACTGCTCTCTACGACTTCTCTGCTGATCGTGTTGTTTCGCGTCAGTCCACTTCTCGCGCCGACACAGGCCGTCGTGGCATTTCTTATAAGCATTCTCATGAGTATCACGACAGTATCGACGCTTGCGCTGATGTTCTTCTGGAAACACGCTCCTCACCATACGTGGGATACGGGGAAACTCACGAGCATCTCGCTGCGACAAGGCATCTTCCTTGGTAGTGCTACGACGATCGCGCTTATATTCCATTTATTGGGGCTACTGACCTGGTGGATCGCCGTGTTGATCTACGGTGTATTTGTGCTGGTGGAAATGGCTCTAGAGCACTAGGAGCATGGACCATGTAGTAGAATAGAAGCTGAAATGGTATTCAGATTTCCACGGTTTACACGTATACTTCTTCCAATGACAAACTGGTCTGATATACAACAAAGAATCATTCTTGCTGGTTCAGGAACGGAACTTGCTGCCATCGATCACGAACTCTTTGGTCGTAAGGCGGGGCTTCTGACTATTGCGCTTAAAGGGATAAAAGATCTGCCGGAACATGAGAAGAAAACCGCCGCCAAAGATCTGAATGTCTGGAAAAAAACTCTCACGGAACTCCTCGATGGTAGACGCAGAGAACTTGGAGGAGTCGAAAGCGACGGCATCGACGTGACGCTTGATCTCCCGAAACGCGAGCGCGGGCACCTGCATTTGGTCCCGGAGTTCATGCGGCAGATAGAAGAGGTATTCGGCCGGATGGGATTTGATGTCGCCTACGGTCCCGAGATCGAATCGGAAGAGTACAACTTTGATCTTCTAAACTTCTCAAAAGGTCATGCGGCACGCGACTGGGCGGATGTCTTCTTTATCAAAGATAATGCTCCGAAAGAAAACCGCAACGTTTTGCGCGCACATACTTCACCTGTACAAATTCGCTACATGCTCGACCACAAACCTCCGTTTCGCATGATTTGCCCGGGCAAGGTCTACCGGAAAGACAGTGACGCCACTCACTCACCGATGTTCCATCAATTCGAAGGATTGATGATCGGAAGCGACATCACCCTCGGAAACCTGAAAGGCGTGCTCGTCACAGCACTTCAGGAACTGATCGGGCGGAACGTGGAGTTTCGATTCCGCACGGGGTACTTTCCCTTCACCGAACCGGGTATGGAAATGGACATGATGTGGCAGGGAGATCTCAGTGAAAGCCGCGAAGGCAAGTGGCTCGAAATGGGCGGCTGCGGCATGGTGCACCCGAACGTGCTGCGCAACGTCGGCATCGACCCCGAGAAGTGGCAGGGCTTTGCATTCGGTTTCGGCGTGGAACGCCCACTCATGATCAAACACAGAATCCCCGACCTCCGCGCTTTCTACGAAGGTGATCTTCGGTTTTTGAGACAATTCTGATGCCATCAATCGACAGAGCTCACCATGACATATTCATCTATCCTTTATCCATTCTCCATTTTCAATTCCTCAAACTCCCCACCCCTTCGGATCCAGCGCAAAAGCCACCACGCGATCGATATCCGCTGCCTCGAGCCTCCCCTGCTCCACGGCGACATCGAGGAGAAGAGCGAGTGTTGAGATCGGGTGGAACTTCACCCGCGCCTCCTGTTCCTTCTCTTTGGCAGAAAGCATTTCATAGGTAAAGATCGCGACGACGTCACACACGGTGCACCCGCCTTCGTCGCGCAACGCATCGACTGTGGCGATGGCACTTCCTCCTGTGGAGATCAAATCTTCGATGACGACAACATCCATCCCCGGTTTCAGATCACCTTCGATACGCTTGCCGGCACCGTGCTCTTTTGCTTTCGATCGCACATAGACAAAAGGAAGATTCAAACGATCAGCTACGAGCGCCGCCCAGCCGATCGCAGCGGTTGCCGTTCCGGCGATGCAATCGGGGTGCACCTGCAACGCCTTCACACGAGAAACCAGCGCATCCACCACGAAATTGCGTGCATCGGGGTGGCTATAGATCATGCGGTTATCGCAATAGATCGGCGACTTAATGCCGCTTGTCCATGTAAACGGCGGATCAACCGAGAGTTTGACGGCTCCGATGTCGATCAGGAGTTCTGCAATGCGTTTTCCGTGTGGCATGGGATGGGTATTAAGAATTAAGTATTAAGTATAAAGGGAGAGAGTGTGCAATCATAGTGCCTGCATGATCACTCAGGATCAACAAGATCGACTTCGTAACCTGCAACGCGTATTCCGCGAGGAAAACACGAAGCTCAATCTTTCGGCTCTACGCACCGATGATGCGATTTGGATCGGCAACATCCTCGATTCACTTGCGATCCTCGATTATCCAAAGGAATCTTCAATTTTTCCCAAAGGGACTGCATCCGGTAGCAATCTTCAATCTTCAATTTCGATTCTCGAAGTCGGCACCGGAGGCGGTTTCCCCTTGCTACCGCTTGCTATCTGTAAACCTGATTGTCGTTTTGCGGGAATGGATTCCACGCAGAAGAAACTCGACGCCATACACAGGATGATCGATGCGCTTGCGTTAGAGAACATTCAGCTGATTGCCGGACGCGCCGAAGAGCTCGGGCATGACCCGCAGTATCGCGGGCAGTTCGATATCGTCCTCGCCCGCGCACTTGCACCGCTCAATGTACTACTGGAGCTCTGCGTACCTTTCCTGCGTAAGGGCGGACACTTGATAGCGTGGAAGAGCATGAAGATAGAAACGGAGTTGAAGGAATCGCTGCATGCACGCACCGAATTAAGCTGCCATCTGATAGATCACTTTGAATATGATCTGGATGCGATTGGTACACCGATCAACGCAGGAGGCTGGGGAAAACGCCAATTACTGATCTTCCAGAAAGCAGATGATACGAGCCCGAAGTATCCAAGAGAAGTAGGGGTGCCGAAGAAGAAACCACTTATTTAAAAGAGTGGATAAAGGATAGTGAAAAGTGGATAGTAGAAGTGGATAAAGGATAGTGAAAAGTGGATAAAATGGTAGAAGCATGTGATGCATTGTTATCCTCTATCCGTTATCCTCTTTCCGTTTCCCATTTTCCGTTATCCGTTATCCTCTATCCGTTTCGTATGCCGATGCGCTACGTCCCCAACGACAAATGGTCCCAAAAAGCCGCAGCCGAAGGCTATCGCGCGCGCTCGGTGTATAAGCTGCAGGAGATGGACGAGAAGTTCCACCTCATCCATAAGGGCATGACAATTCTCGATGTCGGCGCTGCACCGGGGAGCTGGTCGCAGTACTGTGCAAAGAAACTGAAAGGATCGGGGCGCATCGTCGCAATCGACTTGCAGGAGATCGAACCGATTACAGGCGTAGATACGCACGTCGCAGATATGTTGGATCATGATGCAATCAATGCGATTCTTTCTTCGATCACCGATCCCAAATCACCGATCACCCTCATTCTCTCCGACATCGCCCCCAGCACATCGGGCGTAAAAGACATCGACCAGTGGCGTTCGATCGAGCTGAGCCAGGCGGTTGTAGAACTTGCAAAAGCGCACCTGAAACCAGGCGGAACCTGTGTGATGAAAGTCTTTCGGGGTGCGGACTTCGATGAATTTCTGAGCGAGTGCAAGAAAGTATTTGTGCAGGTCCGCCTCTTTGAAGCGAAAGCATCGAGAGACAGGAGTCGGGAGATCTACATCATCGCAAAACGATAAGCGGCATCTTCTATCAGCTATCAGCTATCAGCTATCAGCTATCAGCTATCAACTCGTCTGCTATACTACCCTCCATGATCGAACTGAAAAGTGTCTACAAATCCTATGGAAAGACCTCCGTTCTCTCGGATATTTCGATGCGCGTGGATCCGGGGGAATTCGTCTGTATCACGGGGAAAAGCGGCGCGGGGAAATCAACCTTGCTTCATCTTCTCACCGGTGCAGAGGAGATGACCAAAGGCAAAATCGAAGTGGATGGCGTGGATTTGCGTCTCGTTCCCCCCATCGCACTGCAACTCTTTCGCAGGCGTCTCGGGATCGTCTTTCAGGATTACAAACTCCTCCGCCACCGCACGGTCGCGGAGAACATCGCCTTTCCTCTGGAAGTTTGCGGCGTGCCCGATAAGGAGATCGACGCAAGAGTACGTACTGTCCTGAAGCTCGTGGATATGACCAAGCACGCAGACACACTGCCTCCCGCTCTGTCCGGCGGAGAGAAAGCACGAACAGCCATCGGCCGCGCGATCGTGCATGATCCCGTCATCCTTTTGGCAGATGAACCGACGGGAAACATCGATCCCGAACAATCGAAACACATTATGAAACTGTTTCAAGAGATCAACGAGAGCGGCACCACCGTGATCATCGCAACGCACGACTCTGGTCTCGTCGACGCACTGCACACGCGTGTGATCGAGCTGGAAGAAGGTTGGATCGCCAGAGACAGCATTGGGGGATACGCGAAGAAAAAAGAAGCGGCTGCAGTACACCACGGCAAGCATCAGGTTCTCGAAGAGAAAGGACCGAGGCGCAAGGTGAAGGTGACGGCGGTGGGTGGGTGAGAAAAAATGAAACAAAGGAAACAAATGAAACAAAGGAAACAGAGGATTTTTTTTATTACCTCTCTTCTGACTCCTCTGTTTCTTCTGCATCCTCTGCATCTTTTCTCAAGATCGGCTTCTCTGTTTTCCTTCCCACCGGATACCACCGCACCAGCGCCGTTGAGACGACGAGGAAGTAAACCATCTCCGGTGCTATCGAGGAAAACTGCATCTGACCCCGCGCGAGGACGATGACATCGACCAGAAAAATCGCGAAGTGCATCAAAAGCAGCATGATGATAATCGCGCCGTATTTGATTGGACGCAGCATTGCCACGAGCGCGCCAACACCGAATGCAGCGAGCAGCGCACCGATAACCATCGTCAAATAGCGTTGCGTGTTATCGGGAGGGGGCAGCCCATACCACACTCCGATGATTTCCGGCGTGAAGAAAAACAAATACGCGGCGTAGAGGTTGCCGGCAGCAACGGTTGTAAGGACGAGGCGAATCATGTTGGGATTGTACCATCAACGTTCCACAATCCCAGATTATTCATGCTACAATCGCGCCATGGCAACCTACAAGGACTCCGGCGTGGATATCGCGGCGGGCAACGCGGCCTCGGCATGCGCATATGGCCACGCAAAGCGCACTTTTGCATCACGAAAGGGTTTGATTGGGCAGCCGGTACTGGAAGAAGGAGGGTTTGCCGGACTGCTGGATATGGGTGACTTTTACCTTGTGCAAAACGACGACGGAACGGGTTCGAAGATGGAACTTGCCGTCGCGATGCAGAAATTCGATACGATCGGCTGCGATCTACTTGCGATGGTCGTCGACGACGCGATCTGCACCGGAGCGGAAGTTCTCAGTGTCAGTAACACGCTCGATGTATCCGTTGTGGATCAGACAATGATCGATGCGCTCCTCAAAGGACTTGCAGATGCATGTACAAAGCAGAAGATCGTGATTCCCGGAGGCGAGATCGCCGAGGTTCCCGGTGCGGTGCTCAGCCCTGTTTGGAACGCGACTTCCGTCGGCATCGTCGCAAAAGACCGCGTGATCGATACGGGTACGATTCGAGCAGGTGACACTGTGATTGCCCTGCGATCCGCAGTCGCTCGCAGTAACGGATTCAGTTTGATCCGCAAGATTCTCACCGACGCGCATGGCAAAGACTGGCACGCCAAGGAATGGCGAGACGGCACCAGCTGGGGGCATGTGCTGCTGACACCGAGCATCATCTACCACGCTGCACTCCTGAGTCTTCTCGGACGGTACGGAGAAAAACGTACGATGAACGTGAAGGGACTGGCGCATATTACCGGCGGCGGTATCGCGGAAAATTTCAGACGCACGCTCAAGAAATCCGGCTGTGGCGCAGTGCTCAACGCACTTTGGGAACCACACGATGCAATCAAAGATCTGATCACACTTGGATCGGTGTCGATGGACGAAGCGTACCGCACGTGGAACATGGGCAACGGCATGCTGATGGTTGTAGATATGCTCGACGCGAAGAATGCCATTGCACTGCTGAAAAAGTCAGGATTGGAAGCCAGAATCGCAGGAACGATCACCGATGCAACAGACATCAGTGTGCACACCTTCGACGGATCAATCCTACGATCTTGAGAGGTACCAATACACCTCTTGCTGTTACGTGAATGACGAGAGTACCATTCGATATATGGGACTGACTGCTTCTGAAATAGCAGACCGCCAGCCAATCGCTGGAAATTCAGTTGTGAGTGGGGAAGTCTTTCGAGAACGACGCGGGTTTTTGCTCGATATAGCCGTTTTGGTCGCCGCTACGACAGCAACAACAGCATTCGGAGGAGAACCGCGCGCTCCTGCTAAACCACGTTCCCCCGCGATCCGTACTCCCGAACTATCGGACCATACACTCGTCTACGCGCATCGAAGTTTGAAAAACAATGAAGATGCGCCCACGCCGGAGGCGCACCTCGCTGATGGCAAAGTCTGGATTCGTATCGGCCCAGACATCTATGCTGCCGAACCGCTGCTCAGTGATCCCGACACGCTGTCTTTTTGGGAAAGGCAGGGACGCAATCTTGTTGATAAGATACTTGCTATCGGCTTGAACCAAGGCGCAGGAGCATTTAAAGCACAGGCAGATGCTACAAAGGTTTCGGTTCGTTGCAAAGGCATGGTGGCTGAAACATGTAGAAAGAAAATCGATACTTTTGTCGTCGATGCCAGCACCCCGCCCGCAGACGGAGATTCATGCACCGAATGCCATCTTATTGTCACAACGCGCTTCGGAGAGCTACCGTGCGGCTTTCGTATCCAGAAGCTTCCACCTCCTACAGATGGTTCTGTAGTCGGAAATACGCAACGGAATAAATAGCCTAGGGAAGCTCTGAAAAATGTCATGGTGAGCTCGTCGAACCATACATTTTTCCTTTCTTTCGCCAATTTATCATCCTTCGACGAGCTCAGGATGACAAATTGGTCAGATAATCAGAGGTTCCCTAGTAAATGGAATTGATTGTTGACAGAGACTCCTCTGTAGCTACAATACGCGTACATATGCATGCACAGAGCCCGAATTTCGGCCTTCTCTCCCTGTCCCTTAGCCTCCTCCTTACGGCGGAAGGGCGGTTGCGTGCGTAAACGAATGTAACAAACAGCACGAGCCTCCTTTCCCAGCGAGGCGGGGTTTTTATCAGTACTTTCCATTTCTATCATGAACCACAATTCAAATCTCAAACCACTTTGGTGGCAAGGGCAACCGGGCATTCCATCTAGTCAGCGCAATGAGCATGATGCTAAAGCCAATTCCATTGCTCCGGAGCTGCAAGCTGAAGTTCGAGAACTACTCGCTCAATTTGTAACAACAAACGGCTGCGACTCGACTTTTTTTCTGGGGCAGCAGCGCAGGACTAATGCGATTTTGGATGAGGCTCGGAGAATTGCATGCGATCCGCGGATCGACAGTACTGTATAAATTATTTATTCAATATTCCATTTCTCATCATGGCATCAACACTACCGGAATCTGGAATCAGCACAGACGCAGGAGCTGAAAGCTCCGGTGAGCAATACCCTGCAATCTGGCAACATAAATATGGATCGGAGTGGCAATTAGAGCAAGAAATCAGCGGTATGCTCGAAGGTCAATGGCAACCGCAAACTCTGGAGCACGCAATTGCACTCTGCCAAGAACGCTTCGGATGCGTGTATCACACACTGAGTCCAAGTTTGCAAAAAGATAAGCGTGTTGCATTCGTTGCGGCAGTTCAATCGAGCGGACATGAGTTGCTACGCTGTGAAACCGATCCATCGATCCGAGAACAGTTCGACGCTGAATTTTACCGTGCAGCACTGCGAGCCGGAATGCCTGCATGGGTCATCGCACATGTGCAGCGAGAAGATGTACGAAATGATCCTGAAATAGTTGCAGCGATTGCTCAAAGTGAAAAAGACCGACGCAGTAGAATACGCTTCGCAACGAAGCTGCATGACGATGAATAGTGGTTCAACCCTCCCCTCCCGTACGAAGCAGGCTATGGCCTGCTTCGTTTTTTCTCCTTACTTAAGCAAGCTTCCACCATGATTAGTTGTTCGTGAGCATGCACCTCGCGCTTCCAGTTGAATTTGTAGTTTTTGCAATAGTGTCAATTCTGGAGCACTTTGTGGTTTAATTGCAGATTTATTGATAGCTGCAACTTCAGGACTTTGCAATGCATCGCGCGATTCATGTCCGTCTGTAGACATAAAAAGAATTGGTAAAAAATAGATGACAAAGTTTTAGGAAAATTGATTCCGGATGTCAAGGGTCATAGTGATTACTTTCCATTACATTTGCAGTTCAGCTCAGAAACCATTGGTACATGGTTTTTCAAGAATCACGTACTAACCTGACGAAATCTTGTGAACGCAGCTGCATAGTGCATCATGCTCAAACGGATACCAAAAGCGGAGTCTCAGCTCGAAACAGCGCTTTTTAGAAGACCAGACACAGGCGCAAGACGCAACGCTAATTGGTGGACTCCTTTGGTCATCGGGCTTATTGTTTGCGATCCATTGTTCATTCACGTTGCTTTCAGGTGACGTACCATCAACGGAGAAAACGAGAAGAACCATGATTTCGAGCAAGAGAGCTCGACGCCGGGAATGGCGCATTTTATGTCGCCGCAGTACCGAAGCCGTCGCTCACATACCACTTTTCATGCACGATTCGTGCAACATCATGTTCTTCTCGCGAAGTCCGGGTACGAAACTGTCGGATCGACGGTACGCCCGTCATCGCGTCACGCGCTTAAGCGTACTAGCACACGCCCGCAAGACGATTGCGGTGCCGACGTAACGGAATGAAACAATCGTAAAGCACGGAGATATCTCCGTGCTTTTTTGTGCATTGCGGGATAAGCAGATCGCTTCTGGTATATGTCAAGTTCAGATTTTTCGCTTTCATATAAGAAATTGTTACAATTTTTTTATATGGCTGCGCGTGCATCCACTGGTATAAAATTTCTCGCGTTCGCGAGTCTTATCGGCGGGGTGTTATGGGTGAGCGTTCAACGTGTGGATCAGCAGAAATTACCCGCGGACGTCGGTCTCAGTAGCGGGTGCTACATCACTCGAAATTCCAGTGGATGTCCTTCAGGGTCCTATCCTGTTGGAGACACTGGCTGCTATAAAAACGAAGGCACTGCCTGCAGTGCAAACGGATGCACGAATGGAAAATGTATCCTCGGATCGTGCACTTGCACTCCACCTCTGCCGAGTTGTAATAATGGTATTGTTGAGAGTGGAGAGGAATGTGAACAGGATTCCGATTGTCCGTCGCCTGACACCCAATTCTGCGCCGCCTGTTTCTGTATAAACAAGCCAACGCCGTGGCCACCACCGCCAACACTACTGGACTGCGGTAATGAAATGATGGATCCAGGAGAGGAGTGTGAGGAGAATTTTCAAGATTGTTCGTTATTCGAAGAAAGCTGCATCGGTTGCCGCTGCGTCGTAAAGGAAACAGATGGTAGTAAATGCGGGAATGGAGTGATAGAAGCTGGTGAAGCGTGCGAAACAGGGATCTTATGTCCCAATGCGAAAGAACTGTGCCTGAAATGCATGTGTTTCAAGACTGTTACGTGTGGCGATGGAATAGAAGAGTTTCCGGAAGAATGTGATGATGGTATAGAGAATGGGGACGGTGCAGCGAATGGGGACGCACCCAACAAATGTAGAACCGATTGCACGTTTCCGCGCTGTGGAGATGGTATTACGGATGATCTAAGTGAACTTTGTGATGATGGAAACAAGCTGAATGGCGACGGCTGTGATTCTATTTGTAGAGTGGAGATTTCAAAGTTATGTGGCAACGGAGCAAAAGACTCACTCCTTGAAATGTGTGACGATGGCAATCTCGATAATAATGACGGGTGCAATAAGGACTGCCATCTGGAATACTGCGGCGACGGCTGGAAACAAACTGCTGAAGAATGCGATGATGGGAACAACGTAGCTGACTACATGTGCGAAGAATGCGATGATGGAAACAATGTATACGACGACGAGTGCCATAAATGTAAGCACACAAAGTGCGGAGATGGGACAGTGCAATTTTCAAAGGGAGAAGAATGCGATAATGGGGAGAACAATAACGATATGAATTTTTGCAAAAGTAATTGCAAGTATGCGCGCTGCGGAGACGGCATAAAACAAGAATGGGAACCTTGCGATGACGAAAACAATGTGACCGGTGACGGTTGCGACTGGATGTGCCATTTGGAGAGCGGAAAAATACCGTATTAGTGAAGAGTTCTTAGTTCCTAGTTCTTAGTTCTTCATAGGAACACGTATATCGTAAACACCTCACAACAAGCAGAGTCGAGGTTGGGTACCGGTATTGATTACAAAGTCGCATACAACACCGCAGCCACAGCCCAGATCGACACGAGGTAGTAACCCGCGTCCAGACACATATGGCCGACTTTTTTTCCTTCCCAAGCATAGCTGTTGACTATTGTCAGTCCGGTGAAGGGAAGCCAGATGACGGTGGCGATCAGGAGTGCTTGGTCGATGGTGGGAAGGTTGAGAATCTGAAACGTGCGACCGAGTACCGCGGACTGCAGCACCACGAGCACGAAGTTTGCACTGAGCCCGGGGAGCATCATGGAGAATTTCATGTCCTCTTGCTTCGGAGCCTTCATGTTATTGTACGACATCCAGAGTTTCCCGAAGATAGGCCCGTGCCACGCAAAGCCGATGGCGTAGGAGACAAGAAGTGCGAGGACGATGCTCAGCACGTGCGTCTGCATGTATCCGGCGATAGCAATGAGGTGAACCATAGGTCAAAGGGGGAATGGCTATATTCTATTCCGATCCGCGCATTCGTAAAGGAGTGTAGATCTTGGCTGAAGAATACGGTTCATACCTTTCCACCTGCATTTCGACTATACTACCGGTTATGAGATTCCTCGCTCTTCAGACGGATATCGAAGTTCTTAAGAAACAGAACATCCCGGAAAGTGAACACGAAATCATGACCGTACGGCGGCATGCTGCTCCGTTTGTATTGGACTTCATCTGGAAGACCGCTGCTGCCTTGACCTTGGTATCGGTCTTCGGTCTTGTAGCGGTACCATTTCTCGGAAGTGTCGGCAGCTCCACTGTTGTAGACGGTTTACTCTCTTCCTTTTTTCTCTTCGTACTCTTTGTTCTCCTTGTTCTTGTCTACTTCTACCAAATCATCAAATCGTACATCGCGTGGCGTTATAACTTCCTTATTATCACATCGGACAAAATCATCATTATCGACCATCATTCGTTCATCCATCAGGATTTGACTTCCATCCATCTTGAAACGATTACCAGTTCGAAGTTCGAGTCCCAGTATTTCGGCCTCTTCCGGTGCGGCATTCTGCACATTCACCTGCAGGAGAGAGAAGGCCAAGGCTCGACACGTGTCGTTACGGTACCTCGCATACCCGCCCCAGATGTCGTGGCTAGCGCCATAGAACACGCGATCACGTTGAAACAACAGCGAGCGAAAGGAACCGAGTCGCCCGCGGTTCAGGAGCAGAAAGCCGAAGTTATCAAGGAATCTCTGCAGGAGCAGACAAAGGAAGCGGTGGTCAGCCCTCCACCGCTACCGGAGCCGCCTCCGGAGCCGCCGCCGGCACAATAAGTGTTGCGGCGATTGCTCTGGAAATTATTCGTCTTTATGTTTGTGAGAGTGGTCATGGTCTCCGTGACCATGGAATAGATGCATAAGCGGGCAAGCAAGAATGAAGATAAATGGCGCATAGGTGAGAACGTGTTCCCAGTGCCAAATGAGTGCTCCGACCATAACGATAGCGAAGATGTAATACAGCCAGTGAGGAATGCAGAAATGTTTCATATGTGGGGATGGGAATGATGCGGATGCTAGTGACAAAGATCGTCAAAAACATGCTCCAAGGCTTCTTCGGCTTTGCACGCACTCTCCTGTACATGAAGTCCTTTAAAGGGCTTTAGTGCGACGGACGGCAGCATTGCCGATATGGTCGTGATACCTTTGTTCTTTTCATGCAGGACGATGTTGCAGGGCAGGGCGAGAGCGACATCGGAATTCTCGTTCAACGCATCGTATGCGAGCTTCGGATTGCATGCGCCGAGGATTTTGTGCGGCGGATGATCAACTCCGAGCTTCTCATTAAGCTTCGCCTGAATATCGATTTCGGAGATGACGCCGAATTTTTCCTTCAGAAGTGCTTCGCGCACCCTTTCCTCGGCCTCTCCTAGGGAGAAGGGAAGGGTTGTTTTGAAGCTATAGGAGCTCGTTGGATCCATAGAATCAGGGAGAAAGAAATATTAACGCATTATCATCCCGCGCATCATTTCCTCCATTTCTTCGTGCTCATCGTGCTCCACGCCGCTCATTCCCTCATCATGATCCACCATCATTTCCATCATGCGTCCCATGGTTTGCATCTGCATGACCGAAGTATCGCCGAATTTCCCATTGGTCCATGGCCGTCCAAGAGTGGCGATGGTGAAGAGGCAAATGACAGTACCGGCAACGATGAGACCGATGGCCCAGTTCCTGAGCTGCATGGCATTGAAAGTCTTGATGGCAAGGGCAATGAGTAAAATGACACCGGTGAAGAAAATAACGACAGAGAGAACATGGAGACTCCAGAGAGTAATGAAACCGTAATCTATGCCAGTGGTAGAGTTCATCATGTTGAACATAAAAGAGGGGGAAGAAGAAAAAATTATTGTACAGTAAACATACCCATCATCCCGTTGCTCAGGTGCTCCGCGATGTGGCAGTGGATCATCCAATCACCGGGGTTACTCATTTCCACTAGAAGATCGACGGTGTGTCCGGCAGGAACGAGGACAGTGTCTTTCCATGCGAAATTATCGTTTTCTACCCCATTGTCGTTTAACACAAGGAAGCGCTGTCCATGCAAGTGGATCGGGTGCTGCATTGCGTGGTCTGATCCTTGTTCTTGCGAATCATTCATGACACGAATCTTCACGACATCTCCTTTTTTAAATTTCCAATGGATATCCATATTCTCCTTCCCTGTTTCCTCGTCGATCAGTTTCCACTGCGTGTTCGATTTGTTACTCATTTGATTCATCATTGCCATCGTATCCTCCCATTCGATGCCATCCGGCGATGCGTGATCCATCATCATCCCGTGACCCATATGGCCCATGCCGGTTTCGACGGTAAGGTGGAGCGTCTTGTCGACTGGCTTGTTCAAGAAGGGACGCAGTAGATTAATATTCTGAAGTACAGCGTCATATTGAGTTACTGCGAGAAATTCCTTCGAAAAAGATTGTGCAGTTTTCTCTGGAAGAATTTCCGCCTGAAACAGATCGACGGCGCGGCCTCCCGGCGCCTGATGCGTGATGCTTACGAGGCGAGGAGACGCATCAAATGCGATGTCGATCGTTGCCCGTTCCGACGGCGCAAGAATGATGTGATCAACGAATTCCGCGCGCTCGGCGCGGCCTTGGTCCTTGCCGAGAATTTTCATTCTTTCGGGAATCGTATAGGCGAGATTGAACGTGCGTGTATTCGCGGCGTTCAACACATGGAAGCGCACCACTTCTCCACTGCGGACTTGCATGGAGGGGGGAGGATCTTGATCGGAGCCGAGGAGGATCGGCGTTCCGTTCACTAGATAGGCGTTGCCGAATCTTCCCATCAGCGCTTGGCTGGCATCGGTGCTCCCGAATGGAGTAGGGTTTCCTTCAGCATCGATCTGGAGATCATCAACGGCTAGGTATACCTCGCGATCGACTGGCGGATACGCATCGGTATCGTTCGATGTGACATGAAGTAGACCGTAGAGCCCCATGTCCTGCTGTATATCTTCGCGCACATGCGGGTGGTACCAGAAGATGCCTTCGTCCGGCACCGTAACCGTGTAGGTAAAGGAATCGCCGGGCTCGATTGCTTTTTGAGTGACTCCGTCGGCTCCATCGAATTTGTTTTGGAGCCGAATGCCGTGCCAATGAACAGTGGTCGGCTGATCGATCATGTTTTTCACGTTCACGGTAAATGTTGACCCCTGTTTTGCTTTGAGCGTAGGTCCGGGGAATTGACCGTTATAGCCGTACATTGCAAATTCGGTATCCCCGATTTTTTTTCGGATTAGCATTGGATTGAGTTCGATTATTTCACCATCCTCTATATCAATGATCTCCGATGGCTTCGCTTCGGGGAGACTTGCAAGATCGACGTTCATCCCCGGAAGGAATCCACGCGAATCGCCATGCATGCCGGAAGGGTTTATTTGATCCATCGGGATTTCATTCGAAGAGCATGCGACAAGGAGAAGAGTGCCAAGGATGAGCAGTGAACGGTACT
Source organism: uncultured Candidatus Peribacteria bacterium (assembly GCA_964348745.1). Taxonomy (GTDB): domain Bacteria; phylum Patescibacteriota; class Gracilibacteria; order Peribacterales; family Peribacteraceae; genus CAYGDT01. The sequence continues at coordinate 4,274 of CAYGDT010000019.1, read as the reverse complement.
TCATGAGGAATGAGGGGAGTGAGATGAGGTGACGAGTGAGAGGAACCAACCAACAAGAATGCCTATGAGCACGCTCGTACTGACAGCGACCCATAACTCTTCCGAGGAATACTGAAATCGCGGCTCGAAGAATTGCGACGAAAAACCATAGAGCAAACCTGCGTGGAGGAGTCCGACTATGCCGCCACGCAGCCAGAGGGGTTTTTGGCGTAGAAGATCAATCAGAGCCGCAGGCACGAGGCAGGAGAAAATCATGAGCCAGCCAGGAGAATGGTCATGCGGTTGGATGTTCCCTGTGGGCGCGAGCTGCTCGCCGAAGTTCATGGCCGAGATCAGCATGAAGAACACTGCCACAGAGAACGCACTACCAAAGCGATTCATCCATTGCTGGGCGAAAAGAAATCCAGCGGCGATGACACCGCTGCTAATCGCAGCCCCGTAGAAGCCGATGAGATGGTAGGGACCAATCGGCTCCAACGGTGATGCAAGAAACAGCAATAGGCTGAGCGCGGATGCGAGGGCAATACTCTGGAAGAGGTGCCGAGCAATGAGATCCTCGTCTTTCCGAAGATGTTTGAAGAGAAAAAGGAAACTCCCCACAAGTACGAGCGCGAGGATGACGTGCGGAGGACTCCAGATGATGAGTGGACTATTCACTGGCTCTACGCCAAATATGCGATGCCAGAGTTCATCAAACGGCGCGGAGGCGGGAATGAGGAAGAGAATGATTGCGAGCCACTTCCAGCTTCGCTCCCGTGTCTTCCACCATCCATAGAATCCCGTTGTGATTGCGATAATCACGGATGCATAGAGTAGGAGATGTGGCGGTGACCAAAAGGTCTCTCGGCCGAGCGCCCCATGCCACCAGACATCCCATGTCCCCGCGACCAGGGCCGAGAAAAGTGCTGCGGTGATGAGCCGAATGAGGGATGTGCGCGTCATCATGGTTCGGTGCAGGGAACGGCAGGGTCAGCGACGCAGTCCTCCACGGGCGGTGTGCCGCGCTCGGGGCACGTTTGGGAATAGAGACAGGCATCGTCCGAGAGCGACTGCAGTTGTTCTGTCACCTGCTCCTCCGTTGCGCCGTAGGTCAAAAGAATGCGGTCGAGATCGTCGAAGACATAGGAAGCATCGAACGGACGTTCTATGTCGTTCACGAACAAGCGCCAGTGTTTTTCACCTTGGTTGCAAACGGATATACCTGTATCAAGCGTGACGCACTGATCAGATACAGCGATATCAATCGCCTCCATAAATTCTCCGATAGATTGTCCCGGCTTGTGTCGATGGACGACCAGGCCGTTGCCATCATGGAGGTGCGGCTTCGTTTCTTTTTCCTGATCGTTTGATTCTTCGTCGAGCATGTAGTGCTCATCGGAAAAATCGAGAGCCCGCCCCTCCACCCAGATCGCAAGATCCGCATGCGTGTGGTTCGGATCAGGATTTACGGCAGAGAACATGGCGGGATTCCGTGGTCCTTCGACGATGAGTTCGCCAAGCGCACCGCGATCCACGGAGCGTGTCAGGCTGTGATCCACGAGGAGGTAAGTGCCGGGCACATCGACGATGAATTCCACGACGGCAGAACCGCCTGCCGGAATGATGGTTGTTTGGATGTTTCGCAGTGGCGGGGAGGTGATATCACCTTCGGGATACACCTTGTCGAACACCGCTCCGATGACGTGGAAATTCGAGGAAACGAACCCACCGACGCCCACATAAAGACGGATGCGCTCGCCGACAGTCGCTCGCAGAGCACCGCTTCCCGCCAGAGCATCCGTGCGCCCGTTGAACACGAAGTACTCAGGGTTCTCCGCAAGCAGTTTCGCTTTGGAGAATTCCTGATGTCCTTTCTTCCCAAGAGCGCCCGCTGTGTAGAGTTCGCCCTGCATGACGTAGAACTCCTTATCGACAGGTTTCAAACCTTCCTTGGGTTCCACGATGATGAGGCCGTACATACCGTTGGCGATGTGGGTCGGCACATGGGGACTCGCGCAGTGGTAGACGTACACACCGGGACGGTTTGCCTTGAAACGGAAGATTTTTGTTTCGCCGTCCTTCACCTGCGTAAGGACAGAGCCACCCCCTGGCCCAGTGACCGCATGGAGATCGATAGAGTGCGTTTCGTGACCTTCCTCGGCGTGCTCACTGACATCGTTGGTATGTGTGTCTTCACTCCCCCCGCCATCTGCTACGGCATAAGGAACGAGGAGATTAAAGACCATGTCCTCTGAGAAATCCTCGTCTTCATTATTTGCGTGCGTCAGCTGAATCTCCACGGTGTCGCCCTCCCGCACGCGAAGGAAGGGACCGGGCACCGTCCCATTGTACGTCCAGTACTGGTAGGTCGTGCCGGGAGCAAGCTCCGAGATGACCTCCCTCGTTTCCAATTTGATCACCACTGTCCCATCGGCATTGCGCGTGATGGGAGAGGAGAAATCAGAGGCATGGCGACTAATATCGGGTAGGTTTTGTCCTGCAGATGACATATCTGTGGTTTCTGCGCTGCTGAGCTTTGCGAAGCCGAGGAAAAGCGTTGTGAAACCGATGGCCATAAACACCGGCGCAAGATCAGAAAGCCAGTTTTTCTTCAGTGGATGAAATCCTTTGAGAAGCAACGAGTTTGTGACCACGGCAACAGAACTGAATGCCATCGCAAAGCCCGCAAGTTCGGGACGCAGGACAAAGCCGAACTGAATAAAGGCGCGTGCGGCGATAGGAATTCCAATCACATTGAAGAACAGCGCAAAGAACATATTTTGTTTGATCTTGTTCACGGTGGCGCGGCTCAATTTGATAGCTGTGACGACATCTCGCAGGTCGTTCTTCACGAGCACGATGCCGCCCGTCTCCATCGCAATGTCCGTGCCGCTTCCCATGGCAATGCCAAGATCGGCTTGTGCGAGCGCAGGACTGTCGTTGATACCATCGCCGACCATCACTACTTTCTTGCCTTGGTCTTGGAGCTTCTTCACTTCGTTCGCTTTCTGTTCAGGGAGAACGTCTGCAAGCACATTTTGAATACCGATGGACGATGCGATTGCTCGCGCCGTGCGACTGTTGTCACCCGTCATCATATAGACCTCGATGCCCATCTTCCGCAGTCGATCCACAGCTTCTTTCGATGTTTCTTTCAACGTATCGGCAACGGCAATGATCCCGATCACTTTGGTCTTGTCTGCGAGCAACATGGCCGTCTTGCCAGCCTCTTCAAGCTTTTGCAAAGCAGCCTCGTGGTCTTTCATATCGATGCTCTGCCTTTCCATGAGCTTTCGATTGCCAAGGAAGTACAACTCTCCAGCAACTAATCCTTCGACTCCGTGGCCGGGGATTGCCTTGAACGCTTCGACTTCGCTCAGCGTGACACCCTTCTCTTTTGCATGTTGGACGATGCTCTCGGCGAGCGGATGCTCAGAACCCTGCTCCAAGCTCGCCGCAATCCTCAACACATCGGCTTGCCCTGTACCGGCCTGCCCCTCGTAGCCTTGGCGAAGTGGGGAGTGAAGCGACTGGTACAGAGTGACTTCCGGCTTCCCCTTTGTAAGAGTTCCCGTCTTGTCGAAGACAATGGCAGAAATCTTATTTGCAGCTTCCAACGGTTCGCCGCCACGGATCAAAATTCCGTTTTCCGCGCCCTTGCCTGTAGCAACCATGATGGCCGTGGGAGTTGCGAGTCCAAGGGCGCATGGGCAGGCAATCACGAGAACGGAGACAGCGGAAAGCAGGGAGAAGGTAAAGCCCGCACCTATAAAAATCCATACTGCGAAGGTGAGGATAGCAATGCCGATCACCGCGGGCACGAACCATGAAGATACCCAATCTGCGAAGTCTTGGATGGGGGCCTTCGAACCTTGTGCTTCCTCAACAAAACGGACGATTTGAGCGAGTGCGGTTTCACTGCCCACTTTTTCCGCTCTGAACTCGATACTGCCATTCCCGTTCATTGTCGCACCGAAGACCCTATCTCCATCTTTTTTCTCAACGGGAATGCTCTCGCCCGTCAGCATGGATTCATCAACGGATGTAAGCCCTTTCGTCACGATGCCATCAACGGGAATCTTCTCGCCCGGGCGGACGATGACGATATCACCGACCTGAACTTGCTCCATTGGTATATCGACGGCCTCTCCATTCCGTAGTACTCGCGCCGTCTTTGCTTGCAGTCCCATGAGTTTCTGAATCGCCTCGGATGTTGAACCTTTTGCGCGCGATTCCAGCCACTTTCCAAGCAGAACGAACGTGATCAGCAAAGCCGCGACCTCAAAGTAGAGGTC
>CAYGDT010000018.1:0-19755 GCA_964348745.1 uncultured Candidatus Peribacteria bacterium | reverse complement strand
CTATCTGACTGCCGAGGAGCGCGCTGGTTTTGATGGTTTTTCGGACGATTTGCGGAGTGGGTGGACTGTTGTCGATGAGAAGCTAAATATCGTTGATTCTCCGGAAAAAAGAAAGGTGAGGATGCATCTTGTGCGTCTTCGTGATCCGAAATTATTGCAGTTTCAAAAGATTGCTTCTCAGGCATCGGGGATTGAAGAAATTGTGCAACTGATACAACGAGAGGATCTTTCGGGTGTCTGCGACGAAGATTTGCAGCAGATTTTCTTTGCGCTTGGACCTGTGGCAGTTACAAAGTTTATTGAGTATCTGCTTACGCAAGTTAAAACGGACAAGGATATCGAGGGCATTACGGCTCTCTCGGTTATTCGTCATTCCCTGCTTAGTGCACGACTTCCCCAAAAAGCATCATGAGCGCTGAAACCTCTGCTTTCGATGATCTTGATACGGACGAAGCAATCGCTTCGATCGGATCCGATGATGCCGTGAGGGAGGCAGTACCACAGGAGTTCATACCCACGCCGGAGCGTGTTACCCAGTTTCTGGGGCGACGCACGTTAGAGGAAACGAAAGTCTTATATGATACTCAAGAGGGTCTTGACCAACTCTATCGCGATTTAGCCGAGCATGAAGATTATCTGCAAGAACTTCATCCGGGGTTTGAACTGGAGACTTTGCGCACTCAGCTTGATTTGATCAGCGAGACGTTGCAAGAGGAGCGTCGGTATTTAGAAGACATGTCCCAACCGGAGAAGAAAACTATTTTTCGACGCGCTTGGGATTCGGTTAAGGGGTTTGCGCGTGAAAACCCTGTGACGGTCGGTGTTCTTCTGACCGCACTGGCAGTGGCATCGGTAGCAGCGGGGTTTTACTTCACGGGAAACATGGAGTTGCTTATGACAACATTCGGTCTCGATAAAATTTTTGGAGGAGCAGAAGCAGCTGGTGAACTTATTCCCGTTACGCCTACTACGCCGCCGCTTCCTGGAGGAGGGGTGTTTACTGTTCCGCCCCCCTCTGCGCCACTCGGCCCGGTTATTCCAGGTATTAATACGCCGACCTAGGATCGGCTTACGTCTCACATACACACACAAACACACTCATGGTCCAACCATTCGAACAGTTTCGCGGCACATTTGAAGGGCAGCAAGACGCAGAGATTGCTTTTGCAGCTGATCTTTCTCGCATGCAGCAGATTGTTGGACCGCAAATGCAACCTCTTCCGGAAATGCTCGATGAGACAACACTCTTGCGCATGGAGACGGACATCATCGAAGACAATACGTATGAAACATTTAACGAACAGTTTCGTCGCAATGAGCTGCTGTATCGTCGTGCGGCTCTTCAGAGAGAGGCGAAGTTTGAGCAGACCGAGGAGCCGAGCGAGGAGAGCATAGAGGAACTCATTGTCTCCAATCGTGCAGCGGTCTATCACGAATATTTTCAAGGCTCGGTAAACCATGTTCTTTCGGTATTAAGGGAATATGAATCGTTGCGAGCAATTGCACAGGACATTCCCGAAACTATGAAATTAGAGGAACAGAAAGCAAAAATCTACATTCAAGCTCTGACGGACGCTTTGGAAGAGCGTGTTGCATTTGCAAATGTACTGCTTATCGATGGAAAGCTTGCCGATACCGGTGCTGATGATCGCCTGCATGCGCTTCGGGATCAATATCTTGGCAAGTTGTCCGATGCCAGTAGGAATGCAATTTCGGGGGATAACCAGGAAGTATGGAAACGAGGCAATGCGCTAAATCAGAGGATCATCGACATCCTTTCCGGCAATTCGCAATTGCAGGGTCTGGAGAAGGGATTCCTACCGCAGCGGCTTTATATCAATCTTCTTAAACTTCGCTATAAGCAGCTTCTGGAGCGACAGAAGCAAGTTGTGCGCGATCCAAGACTAGTCAAAGCCAGAACTCGCATGCAACTCCTTGAACAGAAACACAAGATTGCCGAGGACGGAAAGGGTGAATTTACCGAGAAGGATGAACAGGAGTATGAATCGCTCAGTCTCCAAGTCGAGGATAGCAACAAGGAACTTGAGCGACTTGGAACGCAGCGCAAAGAGACGCTGGAGGAGCTCATCTCTCTTTCAGATGAATTAGGTGTGTATCAGTTGGAACAGTCCGAACTCTCAACAATCCAAAATCAGTTTGGGGAGAGTGTGGATTTCACAGGAGCGTCCGATCCCCGACCTGATACGACGCCGAGCTTCGTGCGTGTGGCGATGGCGGAAAATATGGAAGAACGCAGCAATTTCCACTTGGAACGCATGGGATCCATGATGCAGTACATGGAGGAGAGCGTGCTTGATTCTGGAATAAAGGAGATCACTGAAGATCTATGGAATAAAAATGGGCGTGAAATCGTCCGCAACATAACTCATAAGATTTCCCAAGTAATCACCATTCCTCTCCCGGAAATGGGCGGGGTTAGCGATATGGCTCAAGATGCATTGACCGAGCCATTGGACGAAGCATTAGGATGGCCACCGGGGAAAGATAACTGGGAGGAATTGACACTGGAAGAACAGCAAAAAATCAAAGATCGTGCCAAGAGCATTCTTGATGCAATTAATGATTTCGAGCAATCAACAATTTCTCGAACACGTGAGACGATCGCGGTGATCCAGTCCATGCCTGATGCGTCAAAATTTGTCGGGGAAGAAATTGTAGAACCCCTGCCCCTTGATCGTATCAGTCTTGAAAACAAAGACGAAATGATCAAGAAGTACGGAGGTGCCACTGTTTACTTTATGCTTTTTGAGCAGATGGAAGGTGACTGGGGTTCTGCGGAAAGTGACACGGGGTTCATGGGAGAGTACGAAGTTTTCATGCATTCGATCAATAGGAACATCGACGTCAAAATCGATGTCAGCAATGCCATGATGCAGCTCTCATCGATCTACAATGGTCTGGCAAAGAAGCTTCTGCTCGCTGCGTTGGTCATTCTGGGTGCAGGGATTCTGACTGGTGCCCTTGCCAGCCAACTGTTGGCGCATGTTGCAAGATCAACTGCCCGTGGGGGAGGCAATGTTATGAGGAACGGTTTGTCGCAGATAGCGAAATTGCGCAGCCTCCAGACACCCGAGTATCTTACAAGGCTGCGGTATCTAAAAGAGGAGCGTTTTATAACAGAACTGATTGCGCAATCAGATGCAGGAAAATTCATCAGCAATTTACGTGTTGTTCGTACACTCGGATTTCTTAGAAACTCTAGACTTGCTGCGCAAACGGGGAGAGTAGTACGAGGTGTTGGACCAGTGATCATTTGGGGGTCGGCAGTGTACGAAATTCATCTCAATAACAAGCGTCAGGAACATGTGATTGGAAATGATGCATTGCAGGCGGAATACGCAAGTCAGAACGCAATCACCATACTGGAAGCAGCGGGATATACTGTTTCACTCGCCCTGAGTCTTGGACCGGGCATACTTGCTGCCGGTACGATCTATAAAGTATCCGGTACACCAAGAAGGCGCTCAGAAGCAAAGGCCAACTGGAAGCGGGACACCGAGAACTGGAGTACTGAATTTCCCTCTGCACTTCTTAAACAGCGGCTCATCGATATTGCTCCTGGAAATGAATTGGAAACGGGAGACGAAACACTCCGAACCAATGCAGACGATCTTTTTTGGCGTACATTCGGATACGGTGAACAACTCGATTCCGAACAAGTGGAAGCCGTAGGAGACGTAGAAGCGGGAAACGCTGCTGCTCGCTACAAAATATATGAGTCGTATTTCACGCAAAATCTTATCGTTCCGCAGGGCACTCCAAAAGACGATGCCGCTCACATGATTCGAGCTAAATTGGCATACATTTCCACGATGACCCATCGGGGAATGGATAGGCAACCTACAGAAGTGTTAGCGAAGGCGGATGCATATGCCGAACTTATCCAAATGTATGAAAAACTTACGGCCGAAGGTAAGCCGCCGATTCTCTCGTACTTTGACGAGAACGGGGAACGAATATGGCTGGATCTCAGTAAGCTGCCTCCAGGAAAGGGATCACGAGAGGAAATGTTCAATATGGTCGCGCAATACTACTATCATATTCGGCCGGAGCAGTCGCTCATTTTTTATAATATGCTTGGCGAAGCTGCGAATATATATAAAAACAAGGACATACGCGACCGAGAGGAAAAGGAAGCATTTGCAGAGGTGCGTAGAGGTATTCTCATCAGGATGATTCATGATATCCATGAAGCTGAGCGCGCAATCCTCTCTATCGATTGGCCTGGTTTTGAGCTCACAGGATCCGAAGAAGAAGCCGAAAACCTTGTACGCTGGTATCTACGTACTTTCATCGACCAGAAAATCAATGCTGCCGTTCCCATGCTTCTTGCCGGGAAAATGAATCTTGAGGAGTATCAGAAATTTACGGTGCAAGTGCGTTCAGATTTTCAGCGCATGCTCCAGATTGATTTAATGGGTGGTTCACCAGAAGAATTCCTTACTGAAGCTGAAGAGTACTTTAAGCAGTTCGGAGGAGATGAGAATGTTAAAAAGGCACGTTCGTATGATAAGAACCCTCTCTATGAACTCCTGACGGAAAAGTAATCTGATCAAAGCAGTGGCAATGTTTTGCTTGGCTCAGTACCATATTTCCGCATGGAAATCCGCAATTTCTGCATTATCGCGCATATCGACCACGGAAAGTCCACACTTGCCGATCGGATGATCGAGAAGACCAAGACGCTTGAAATGCGCGAGATGAAGGAGCAGTTGCTCGATACCATGGATCTCGAACGCGAGCGCGGCATCACCATTAAGTTGCAGCCGGTGCGCATGCGTTGGAACGACATTCAACTCAACTTGATTGATACCCCCGGTCATACAGATTTCCGGTACGAAGTCAGCCGGTCGCTTGCCGCATGCGAGGGTGCGATCCTGCTTGTCGATGCGTCGCAGGGTATTCAAGCGCAGACGCTCGCGGTGCTCTACATGGCGATGGAGCATGACCTCGCCATCATTCCTGTGCTCAACAAGATTGATCTTCCCGCTGCCGATCCTGAGCGCGTCTCGGAGGAAGTCATCAAGCTCCTTGGGTGCGCCAAGGAGGACATTCTTCTCATTTCCGCCAAGGAGGGCAGGGGAGTGGAGGCAGTACTCGATGCAGTGATTGAACGCGTTCCTCCGCCGAAAGCAGGCGGTTCCCCCGATGCGCGCGCTCTTATTTTCGATGCGATCATGGATACCTATCGCGGAGCGGTGGCGTACGTTCGCGTGATGGACGGGTCCATCAAAAAAGGTCAGAAGATTTACCTTCTCGGTACCAAGACCTCCTTCGAAGCACTTGATGTCGGGCACTTTTCCCCGAAGTACATTTCTGATCCGGAATTGAAGGAAGGTGAGATTGGTTACGTTGTCACCGGCGGCAAAGATGTCTCGCACGTACGTACGGGAGATACGATTGCGACCAAGGAGGGGGCGCAGATGCTTCCCGGCTATAAACGCGTCCAGCCGATGGTGTTTGCGGGGCTGTATCCGTCCGAGGCGGATGATTATCCGCTGCTTCGGGATTCCCTCGAAAAACTCAGCCTCAACGACGCGGCGTTGGTCTCGGAGCCGGAAAGGAACGCAGCACTCGGCAACGGCTTTCGCTGCGGCTTCCTTGGGCTTCTGCACATGGATATCGTGCAGGAACGTCTGGAGCGCGAGTACGATTGCGATCTGGTGATCACGGCACCCAGTGTGCTTTATGAAGTAAAACTGCAGGTTCGCAATGCTGCGGAGATCGTTCGATCAAGTCTGATGAAAGAAGACGAACCGAATGTGGCGATCATCAGTAATCCCGCAGATTTTCCCGATCCGACCTACATCGAAGAGGTACGTGAACCATGGGTGAAACTGGAGATCGTCTGCCGCAACGAGGATGTCGGCATCGCCATGAAACTCATTTCGGAGCGGCGAGGCGTGCAGCAGTCCATGGAATATTTGGATCGAGAGCGCGTCGTGCTGCACTTCGAAGTCCCGCTGCAGGGGATCGTTCTGGATTTCTTCGATAAGTTGAAATCTTCGACCTCCGGATACGGTTCCATGAGTTATGAGCCGATCGGGTACCGCGCGGGTGATCTCGTTAAGCTCCAGATTCTTTTACTTGGCGAACCTGCGGATGCGCTGAGTACTATCATCCACCGCAGTGAGGCGCACAGTGTTGGCACGATCGTCTGCAAGAAACTCAAAGAAGTCCTCCCGAAGGCGCAGTACCAGATCCCCATTCAGGCGGCGATCGGGGCGAAAGTCGTCGCGCGTGAAACGGTTTCCGCCTTCCGAAAAGACGTGACTTCCGGCCTGTACGGCGGAGACGTTTCCCGTAAGCAAAAGCAGTTAAAGAAGCAAAAGAAGGGAAAGAAACGACTCAAGCAAATGGGGAAGGTGACCTTAACGCAGGAGGCGTTTCTTTCGGTGTTACAGAGAGATTAATGTTCTTTCTTTTCGTTGCCTAAAAGAAAGAACCAAAGAGGCGATCTATAATTACTTCTTTCCGGTCTTTCTTTTCGTAACCGAAAAGAAAGACCCAAAGAAAAGGTTTGGCGGAATTGCAAACTCGGTTCGCCACGGGCGACCTCGAACATGCAATTCCGCCAGAATAAATTACTGGACACTGAAAAATCAGCAAAATTACATGTCTGAGGCCCGCCACAGCGGGCCGAGTTTGTAATTTTGCTGCACTTTTTCTTTGGGGGACTTTCTTTTTGGTGACAAAAAGAAAGTACCAATGTATGCGGCAACGAAAAGAAAGAACATACTCCGAGAATCACGTTTATGGAATTCCCGATAAAATCAGTCTTTCTTGCACTTCCTCTGGAAGGGCAACCTAAGCAGCTCTTTCAGGAATTGCAGGAGAAACTCGCACCCTATGCAGACATCCTCCGGTTTCAAAATCCGCACTCTCCGCATCTCACATTGATGTTCTGGCCGGAGGTCTCGGAACTTGAGTACAAGGGCATTGCGGAGCAGGCTGCCAAAATAGCCTCGCGGCACCAAGCGTTTACAATCGACGTGATCGGGGCGGATACGTTTGGATCACCATCCTACGCCGAGGCTTCGGCTGGCAGGCGCGGTGAGGATCGTGTGCTGTATCTGTCTGTCGCGTTTAGCGATGCCCTCGCTCGTATCAAGAAAGATTGTCCGTGGAGCGACGGCAAGCCCTTCGATCCGCACATCACCCTCGCGCGCATACGACATCCGCAGAAATTCGCTGTCCACAAAAAGAAAATTATGAAGATCCTTAAAGGTACAACGTTCCCCGTTCCGCTCGATCGCTTACGGCTCTACGGAGAAATCAATGGAGTGAAGCAGACGCTTCTGGAGGAGGTTTCTTTGTTGTAAATTTTTACAACACTATAGTTTTACTGATTATGTGTTTTCTGGGCATTCCGAGACGGTACCTATATGGCCAATGCAGGATATGCATATCTACTGCTTTTGGTGCATCAGTATGCCACAATTCATCGAGGATAATCTCCCGTAATTTAATTTTTGCTCTATCGTGGCGGCGATGCATCAACATTTGTTGATTACTAATCACCGTGTGGCCGTCACTCCACTGGTGTTCATAGTAAGGCGTTCCGCGTTCTACAGAAGCAAGGTACCTGAAATATTCTCGGCTATGAGTACGATCAATATCATTTTGATCTACTCTCCATAAAGCCTCTAAATATAATTCTGACTCATTACTTCCAGCATCTGACTTTATAATATCATTCTGTGCAGTCTGAAATTTCAATGCATAGCCTTCGGGTGTGACATTTGTCAGCGAGGATGCGTACTTATTTGCTTCCGAAATATTTCTTCGAATCGATGCAAGAACATTTTCTATAGTGCTGTATCTCGTTGTGGCATTTTCCGGTCGGTGATTTGCAAATTGTTGAAAGTTTGTATTTGCCGCTCTTCCGCTATGAGGCTCCTCTCCCTTTTTTGCTTTGTACACTGCTAGTCCACCCATCTCCGTGATTTCCCGAAAGAGCGATGTTCCATCGTCTTCATCGGCAAGAACTTCAAACAGGTTTTCTGCAGTGGCTGTTCTCGTAATCCGCACACGACTGAAGTCACCCCGTTTGTCAGGATTACCACAGGGAGTAAGCTTGAAACCAAGAAGTTCGCGGGGCTTCATAGGAGGTATAATACTAGAATTTGTTAATTCGTCAATGCCTACTCTTCATCATCCCCCTGCGATTTATTCTTCGCAGCCGCTTCCGCAAGCAAGATCTTGCGGACCGGTCCGACAAACGGTTCAAAGACTGTTTGCAGGATGTTTGCGGTCAGTGGTTGCAGCTTTTCAAACTCCGCGCTTTTACTATGATCAAGGAAGAACCGCTGCAAGACGAATGTCGTCAGTTGCAGCACCGTTCCGTCGATATTCTTGTCATCGACCATCAGTTTGAGCAATATCCCTTCGGGATTGATCGAGAGCACCATTTGCATCCGCGTGATCCAATCGATCATGGCGCGATTCATGTCTGCGTCCATGTCCGCGGAATTGGTGAGTGCCATACTTTCATCCACTGTTTGCCGTGTGTCTTTGTCCGTCGTTTCTTTCAAATACTCCTCCACCACGGTTGCGCTCTCGGTGTCGATCAGCGAAATGATTGAGAGGATAAAGATGCTCGGGCAATCGCGGGCGACGAGGCGGGAGATCAACATAAAGAGATGGCTGTCTTGTTGGTTTCCCAGAAATTTCATGATGACCTGCGCAACGCGGTCATCTTTCTTCTTACTCTTCTTCTCTTCCCTGCGGATCTGCTGCATGGCTGCGGCAGCCGCGGCAAAACGAGCCTTGGCTTCCTCGGAAAGCTGCTCGGGTGCTCCGGTTGCCCCTTCGCCGGGGGCGCCTATGTCTATTCCTCCAAGTTCGGACATGGGATCATGGTAGATTGGAAAATGGAAAATTGCTACCGAAGGCAGTCCCTTTGGGAAAAATTGAAAATTATCGAGGCTGCATACTTTTGTATACTTTAAGCTCCGATACTATTTGACTTCTGCTATGTGCACGAATGTCTCGCGCTCACGGCGTCCGTTGAACTTAAGCACGCGTTTTTCCGAAAACGTCACTACACCGTCGCAGTTGGCGTGAATTGTGCGGTCTTTCCCTGCGTGGGTGTTTGTTCCTGGACGGAATGCAAAACCCTTCTGTCGGACTATGACTTCGCCCGCGCGCACGGCTTGCCCCCCGAAGCGCTTGACGCCAAGTCGCTTGGAAAAGGAATCTCTGCCGTTTTGTGTGGAGCCACCAGCTTTCTTATGTGCCATATCGGAGGCATTGTACGTATTTTTTAGGGAGGCGCAAGAAAGGAATCCTCGATTCCTTCTATTCCCTCTATTTCTTCAAAAATGGTTGCGGGGGCTGGATTTGAACCAGCGACCTCGAGGTTATGAGCCTCGCGAGCTACCAGGCTGCTCCACCCCGCGTCGTCGAAGGGCATTGTGAAGGCATAGAATCGATTCGGCAAGGAAATAGCAACCTAACTCCTAAAGACTCTTTTTTATCTCATTGATTCTTTCCTTGTAGAATAGATAGAGTTTCCAGTGTTCGATCACCGGCATCTGCCGCAGCAGCTCGAAGTAAGCGGCCTCCTGCTGCTCGGTTGGCTTCAGAGAATTTTCTGTTATCAATGCGGTTCCCCGCCGGTTTTCCGTGATGACGAGCATTTGCTCACCCGGACGGACAAGATTCAGATTTTCTTTTGCATACTTATCTTTATATTGCACGCTTTTATAGTATTCCAGATCTCGGTATCCCTGATCGATTTCCGTGCGCAGCTGGTTGTTTTGCTTGCGCATGTTTTCCAGTGTCTGTTCAAAGAGTAGGTTACGGTAGAACGAAAGCGCCAGTCCGAATGCCATGAAACCAACGACCGTCAGACCGATGACAATGGTCAGCTGCTTGGAGAGGGGTTCGAGGTGTTGGTAGGGCACGAGAAAAGTGGATAACGGATAGAGGATAATGAACAATTATTCTATAATTCATTATCCACTAACCACTATCCACTATCCACTTGAAAATCTACTGTTCGGGCATCGGTGGTATCGGGCTCTCTGCGTATGCAGCATTGCAGCGTGCTGCGGGTCACGAACTTTTAGGAAGTGATGCGTCCGAGAGCGCGCTCACGCATGATCTTGTCGCGCAAGGAATTGCAGTATTCACCAATCAGGACGGTTCGAAGGTTCCGCCCGACGCTGATCTTTTCGTTTACTCCGAAGCGATTCCAAGTAGCGCACCCGAGCGCGTGAAAGCTGCGGAATATGGCATAAAGGCACTGAGCTACTTCGCGGCGCTGGGCGAACTTTCCAAAGTCAAAACGGTGATCGCCGTCTGCGGAACGCACGGCAAATCCACCACGACGGCCATGACGGCGAATCTTTTGGTTGATGCGGGGCTCGATCCGACCGTCATTGTCGGCACCAAGGTGCCGCAACTGGGCGGACGCAACTGGAGGAAAGGGGAGTCTGATATTTTTCTACTGGAAGCCTGCGAATATCGCGGGTCTTTTCTTAATCTGTCGCCGAATATCATTCTCATGACCAACGTTGACGGCGATCATTTTGATGCGTTTGATTCCATGGATGCGTATAGAAAAGCGTTTACAGATTTTATGAACCGACTGCCGGAAGACGGTGTACTCATCACTCATATGGATGATCCGGATTGCGCAGCACTCGTCGAATCACAAATCACAAATCACAAATCACCAACAATAGATGCCGACAAGTTTCCACTCCCCGAACTCTCGGTTCCGGGTCTTCATATGCGAAAGAACGCTCAGCTCGTGGCTGCACTCGCCAGTCATCTTGGTATCGATGCGGCTGCGTCACTCAAGAAATTTTCCGGCACTTGGCGACGCATGGAATTGAAAGGTACATACCAAATACCAGATACCAAATACCAAATACCCGTCATTGATGATTATGCGCACCATCCACGGGAGATTGCTGCGACGATCGCTGCCGTGCGCGAGTGGTATCCCGGTCACAGGCTCGTTTGTCTGTTCCAGCCGCATACGCATGACCGCACACTTCATCTCTACAATGATTTTCTCATCGCGTTTGATGGAGCGGATTTTGTGGTGACGACGGATGTCTACGATGCGCGTCCCGATACGGAGAAGCAGCAAGCGGATGTCGCACAATTGACAGCAGACATCCACACGGAATCCGTTTACGGAGGGAACCTAAACGAAGCAAAGAAACTTCTCTGTAGTTCAATTTTACAACAGGGAGACGTTTTGCTCGTCATGGGTGCAGGCAGTGTAACGAATGTTGCGCAGGAGCTTGTTGCCTAGTACGACTGCCCCTGAATTTCACTCGTATTTTGAACGTACAGATCAACGGCATTACTGATGATCTTTGCAAGTTCGGCACGGTTGATCGGATCGTTTGGACGGAAAGCCCCACCGCTGTCCACCAATCCGTCGATTCCTGCGGTTTCGATCGCCGAGGCGTACTGGTCTGTCGGTAGAATATCGACGAATACGTTTCCCTTAGCCCAGGCAAGTTGGACATCCAGCGCCCGCAGCAGCGTCACGACAACTTCTGCACGCGTTGCACTACGACTGGGGTCCAGCCGTCGGTCGCGCCAGACTTCCCACCAGTTGCTTTCCGCCGATGCAAAATACTGCTCAAACCATTGACCTTTCGCACGGGTGTTTTGTGCGGCTTCGCGTATGTTTGATACATCGATGCCTGCGACTTTGTGCGCGATCTTCGCCAGTTCCGCGACCGTCACATTGTTGCTCGGTCCGTAGCGTCCTTCCAGATTGCCGTTACTATCGCGGTAGCCGCTGATGATGCCGGACTTCGCAACCATGAAGACAAACGGAGCAAACCAGTCGCTGGTGCGAACGTCTTGAAACGTCACCTGGCGATTATCAATCGTCACAGTCACAAATTCCATGGAGCGATCTGCCTGCTTGCCGATATCTGAGTCTTTCAAGTTGTCGCAGACGATATTGGTAAAGAGTGTAACCCGGCTGTCTTTTACCAACCTATCCGACTTCATCGGAAGCGTCGGGCACCCCGGGATCGTATCGAACATGACAGAGTACTGTCCTTCCGGCACGTCCTGAAATGATGCAGGAGTGACTCCTCTCCATTCCGAGTCATTGGGTCCTTGCAAGGTAAACGAGACGCCGTTCGGTTCCGTGTTTACCGATACGATACCTTTGCGAGAGTAGTAGTACTCCACGGCAAGGGTATAGTTTTGATCCCCATCAAGCGAAATGGAAACCTGCGGTACAGAAACGGTCTGTATGGTTTTTCCATCCTGCACGACAGTGATTTTTGCGGAAGTCCCCTGCGGAAGATCAGTCGTGAAGACGTATTGTCCCGCAGGCAGGCCACTGAATTCAAATTGCTTTTCTGAGCCCTGCGTTTTTTCGTTGTTTGGACGGATCAGCGTCCAGTTCCCCGTGATATTCGGCGTAGACTCCGGACCGGTCATCGTAAAGCTGATGCTACCGACACCGCTGAAGACATGTTGCGGTTCTTCCTGAGCTTGGAGCACTGTCATTGACGGAATAAGTGAGAGTGCCAGTGCGAATACAAACAGGAATGATCGCTGGAGAAGAGTACGCATTTATGCAGTGAGAAAGGAGGTGCAGTTAGTCTACCGCTGGTCGTCTAAACAGCAATCGTATTGGTACTTTCTTTTCATCACTGGAATACGGAACCCAGCGCACGTTCCTTACGTGCGCGCCGTGCGTAATTTTGCTGATGCGACTTTTCTCACATTTTAATTGAAAAGAAACATCAGAGTGTTAGAGTTACTATACATGGCTACTACCAATTTTCTTGTCGTACATGAGTGTGGGGGTAATCGTATTATTGCGAGAGCTCCATTGAGTGTAGATGAAGCGCACCTGTATGAAATTGCAGGTCAGTATGGCAGTGATAAGGATTGTCTTTCGACAGTAAACGATGGCTCTGATGCTGTCGAAATCGGTCTTCGCGTACGTACTATAACCATCAATATTGGTTCGCACGCTAGGATAGTTGCCGCAGATGTTGCGCAGGCACTTCGTAATGTTGCACTGAGGATCGCTTCGATTCAGTAAACAGATCTTCCTTAGAAGCTTCGTTTCCTGCGTACAGTCGCAGTGGTTGCGACGGCTGCACCGAGGAGAGCTGCGAGTGAGAGTGCAATGTCGTAGCGCATTCCCGTTTGCGGGAGCATGGCGACTGCGACGCCGACTACGGAGCTCCATGCTTCCGGATACAGATCCATTGCGGATTCATCGCTCGTTGCGTGCGCCATGAGGACGATCCTGTCGCCTGGCTTGAGCGTGCTACTTGCCCGTGCCTGGAATGTCGTTTCCCACGTCTGTCCCGCGTAGATCTTCGGAACATTCCACTGCAACTCATTGCCGCTGATCACGCCGCCGTCGAGCAGAGGTTTGAGAATTTCAATTGCCTGCTGGTTGTAGCGATCGATGATAACAACATCGTGCAATGTCGTGCGTGTGATGTTGCGTACTGATACTGTAAATCGAATGGTGCCGCCAGGAACGACTTCGGAGATATTGCTTGTCTGCAGTACGCGCTTGTCCGGCGACTCGGTGTGCATATCCGGTGCCTGTGGAGCAGGTGTGGGTTTGCTCGTTGCCAGAGGCTCAGTCGTGCGACCAATTGTCGGAACGCGCGTCTCACCGCAGGTGAAATCTGCATAGAAAGCAAGCGTGCTTCCTGCAATCAGTCCGCGTTGCTGGTCTTTTTGTACTTGGCAGTCCGGCTGGATCGCGTAGGAAACGGAGTATCCGATCGGCGCCATGTCTTTATACGTTGCAGGCGTGGTTCCCGTATAGACGATTCCGTTGGTCGCTTTCATGGTGAACGGTACGCCGCCCGGAGAGGAATCGACGGTGACCGTGCCGGTATACGAGTAACTGACAGTCGCACGGACGGTTTCGCCATCAAGCACGGTAAACGTGACGGAATTACTGGTCACAGTCTGCAGCACTTCGCCACTGCGCGTTATTTGAATAGAAGCAATAGCGCTTGTAGGAGATTTAAATGTGAGCGTATA
The DNA here is from genome assembly GCA_964348745.1 of uncultured Candidatus Peribacteria bacterium. Lineage (GTDB taxonomy): Bacteria > Patescibacteriota > Gracilibacteria > Peribacterales > Peribacteraceae > CAYGDT01. The sequence continues at coordinate 5,724 of CAYGDT010000018.1, read as the reverse complement.
CGTTCCGGGACTTACTGGTTGTACGATTTTGGACTTCTGATTACTCATGTAGGTTCCGCCACCCGGGAGCGTGAGCACCCAACTGCCGTACTCGGAGATCGGGCTCTTCTGGTCGACGAAAATGGACGCATCCGCCGCTTGTACGTTTCCGGAGAGTGTCATTCCTGCAACGACCGCGATTGCTGCTACTACGCTGGAGAGAGTGCGAACGAAGTTCATAAACGTGGAGAAGAGAAAAAGGAGAACATTAAAACATTTTATTATTTATATGTCAATAGCTGTTTCTCCATTTTTCTACCATTGGAGTGCAACATTCAGTCCTGATTCCCATATTCCATACAAATCCTGTAATTTCTCGGAAAGGATGGTCTGCCCACCTCTTTGGATCGACAGTGTTGGCACATCGGTTGTTTCTCCGATCACCCTGACCGTCTGCCCCATCTCCTTTGCAAGCGCCGCGACGCTGCTGACTTTTTCGGTATCGACCTCCAGCAGGAATCCGCCGGTCTCGGAAAAGAGGAGTGTGTCTGTACGCAGGTTGGTTCCGATACACGCGTCAAGATCGATAGTCATGCCGATGTTCCCGCCGATTTTCCGTTGGGGGAGTGTCATTTCAAATGCGCAGAGCAGCAGGCCGCCTTCGCTGATATCGTGGCAGGAACGCACGGCTCCGGAGTCGATTGCCTTCAGAACGATCTTCATTTGAGTTTGCGACTGAGAAAGATCGGGGCGAGGTACGTTATTTCCGAGCAACGTATCGCGAGGTGCTCCTGTCAGTTCTTCCAGTAGGAGGTAGTAGAGTGATCCGCCGCATTCATCGTTACGATCACCGATAAGCAGGATTTTAGACCCTGCCTGCTTCAGTTGCATCGTTACTGCCTTCCTCGCATCTTTGAGGATTCCCACGCATGCAACGACAGCCGTCGGATCAATGGATGATCCATCGGGCTTGCTGTTATAAAGCGATACATTTCCCGAGATGACGGCGACGGGTTGCCCGTCGAACGTGATTTCTCGACCTGCATCCGCAATGCCTTTCACGCCCTGCTCCAGCTGCGCAAGTTGATCGGGGATCTCGGGATTTCCATAGTTCAGACAATCGGTCAGCGCGCGCGGCGTTGCTCCGACTGCAACCACATTGCGCATAGATTCCACTGCCGCGTTGAGTCCCTGCCAATACGGATCGATGCGACCGTAACGGCCGTTGCCGTCGGCAGCGAGGGCTACACCTCGCATACAATCTTCTTGTGATAAATCCCAGCCGGGATGCGATCCGTCCTGCACGTAACTCTGGAGATCCGACAACGGCATGATGACTCCCGCATCAGCTTCGCCTGCTTCAATCAACGTATTACCGATGACGCTTTTATCGTAGTGGAGCGTGACCGGTGCGGTGCTTGCACCGTTTGGATGCGCGAGCATTGCACGGAAAATAGCTTGTAGCTTGTAGCTTGTAGCTTGTAGGAAAATGCTGTCTTCTTTGCAGACGATCGTTGGTTCCTTGCGATCCACGAGTTTCCGTTCGGTCGGGCGGGCATACTGCAATCCGCACGTGAGGGCTTCGCCGGTTGCGCTGCACACGGTTTCCCCGTTCATCGTCAGGTTATAGATTCCTGTGTCGTTCACCTTTCCGATAACGCTTGCTCCTGCGTTTTCCGCTATTCCCGGCAGGTCCCACGTGACGTTAAAGTGTTTGAGTATGCGATCCGTAAGTTTGGGGTGGCAGATAAAACACAGGCGTTCCTGCGTCTCTGCGCATGCGATCACCTCAGCGGGGAGCCCTGACACAGCTACATGTACCTTATCAAGCTCCACGGTCGCGCCAAATCCACGACTTGCAATCTGCTCGACGGATGCACAGACGACGCCGCCGGCGCCGAGATCTTTGCAGCTGACTTTGTCGAGGCATCCTTCCGCAACGAGCCAGTCAAAGAGCGAGTATGTAGCGGCAAGGATGTGCCGCTCAAGGAAAGGATTTGGTTCTTGGACCGCCGCGCTATGCAGCTCGCGTTTGTCTTCCTCCATGTTTGCGGATGCAAACGATGCGCCGCCGAATCCCGAACGGTCGGTCGGTTTGCCGACGAGAATAATGTCGTACCCGACTGCCGCCGCTTCCTCCGGCACGTAACTGTGCATGATTTCATCTTCACGCACGATGCCGATTGCGACGGCATTCACCAGACAGTTACAGTTATACGCAGCGTCGAATTTCGTATCGCCGCCGAGGTTGGGGACTCCCAGAGGGTTACCGTAGCCCGCGATGCCGCGGATTACTTCCCGCGCGATGGTGCGAGATTCCTCGGATTTCAGATCTCCGAGGCGCAGCATATCCATGCAGCCGATGACGCGCGCTCCCATGCACACAACATCGCGCACCGTACCGCCCACGCCCGTCGCCGCGCCTTCGTAGGGAACGATCTGACTGGGATGATTATGCGACTCATGCGTGATGACCAGCCCCCAGCGTTTTCCCTGCGGCCCGTCGGTGATCGCCACGATGCCGCTGTCTTCCGATGGCCCGAGAATGACGTGCGATCCTTCGGTGACAAATTGCTTCAAAAACCTTCTACTCGATTTGTAGCTGCAGTGTTCGCTCCCTTGTATTCCCCAGATGACCGCTTCGGTGAGTGTCGGGTCTCTGCCCAGAAGTTTGACGATCGTGCGCGCTTCGGGAACCGTCAGTCCGATGTTGTGTTCCTTGAGTATGTGAGAAATTTCCTCGTCAGTGCTCGCAGAGAAGGGGAGTGGTGATGCTGCGCTGTATGCTGATTTCATGTGAAATCAGCATAAATTGAAAATGGTGAATTGAGAATGGAAAATTCAAGAAACTCCAGTAGTGTGTAGCTATGCGCGCCCGAAACTTCTTTGGTTTGCATTCTCAACACAGAATCCTTGGCGGTGCCGCCGTGCTCGCACTCACGCAGATCGCTGCTTCCGTCGCAGGGCTTCTTCGCGATTATCTTCTCAATAGAACGTTTCCGGGACTCCACGTGGTCGATGTTTACTTTGCAGGATTTCGACCGAGTGATCTCTTGTTTCAAATGACGATCATGGCAGGCTATTCCGTGGCGCTTGTGCCGCTGCTTGCTCAGTACAAAGCGTCGGATAATAAAAGAGGGATGAACGATCTGCTCAGCGGCGTCATGGGTCTTGCCGCTGTTGCATTCGGAGCCCTTGCCCTAGCCCTTGCCCTAGCCCTTCCATGGATCGCTACGGCATTCGTACAGTTTCAGGGGGAAACGCTTTCGCTCTACATTAACTTCGCACGCATTGCTCTGCTCACCAATTTCCTTTTTGTCTTTGGCAATGCGTTCGGCCAGTACTTTATCACCGAGCAGCGTTACTGGATCTACGGACTTACTCCCGTCCTCTATACCCTTGGCACGATTTTCGGCACGGTCGTCCTTACGCCGTTTGTCGGGTCGTATGGGCCGATTGTCGGAACTTTGCTCGGTGCCGTAGTGTATGTCTTTGTTCGCTTGCTTGGTGCGCTGCACATGGGATACCGCCCGCGGTTTTCTCTCTGGCATGCCGATATTGCAGAACTCGGATGGCTGATGCTGCCACGCATGGTGGCGCTCGGTGTTCTTCAATTTGAACTCTTGCTCTTTGACCGCATCGCCTCGGGGTTGCCCGCGGGTTCGATCACTATCAATAGTAATGCGCGAAATTTCCAGTCCGTCATTGTCGGCGCTGTTGGCATTGCGCTTGCGCAATCTGCTTTCTCGCTACTCAGTCAGGCCGCCGCGCGCAGAGAGATCGGTCGTTTCTTCTTGTATCTCCGCAAAGGAATCACCGTGATCCTGCTCCTTACCATCCCGGGCGCAGTTGCGCTCTGGTTACTTGCGCCTGTCGCTGCAGCGCTAGTGCACCTCTCCGATCTTCTGCCGGTCTTCTCGATCTGCTTGGGTCTCTATGCCATCAGCATTCCCTTTGAGAGCATCAATCATCTGCTCCTTCGTTCATATTATTCTTTGAAAGACACAACGGTTCCCGCACTCTTAAGTGTCCTTAACGGCACACTTGCCATCGGCATTACATGGTGGCTGGCGCCTCAACTCGGCGTTTTTTCATTGCCGATAGGGTTTGCGGCAGGGCAGGGGATTTCACTCGTTGGATTGGCGATTCTGCTGCCACGGAGAGTGCGCAGGCTTGTTTTGGTCAAAAATTCTTGACACATCTGCAAAGCAGATATTTAATGCTCTTATATGCAGGACAATCTATCACTGAGAGTTGAGAGTGCTCTTCGAGGAGCTACGTGCAATTCTGATGGTGAACTTCTTGCTGCTGCAAATGAGCTTCGGGAATTAGGAATTAGTTATCGAGGAGGAATCGACCCAAGGGGTACGCCTGAAACGGCCGCTGAACCACTATTGCCAGCTGCAGTCCAACTGAAACTACTACTCATTTTATGCTCAAAATCTGGAAACGTGAGAAATCAGCTAATGCTTGCACTTTCAAATTGGACAGATGACTCTTTGTTACTTGTAACTGAAAGTATGCTTGCAGATCCGGAAATACAGAAGCAGACTGTTTACAGTTGCATACTCGCTTTACAGACAGTAGGAGGCCCAGAGGCTATTTTTCAATTGCAGCAAATTATTGAGAGCTATCATTCTGATGAATATATTGTACGTGCAGCGCGCTTGGCAGTTCAGAGAGTGGAAAGCGGATCCTATGATGTGGCGTTCGGTCCTACCAAACCCAATTCCAGACCTCCGCTTCCTCCATTGCAGATACCAAGTGACTTACTCTCCGGTTTTGAAGTAGAAAATTCGTAGGTAGGCGGTGTACATTTGTTGTTAAAATTAACAACAGTGATCGTTTTTGAATCTAGTTGTGAATCTTAAACGTCGTACAAAATTGATTCGTTGTATCCGATTCCTGCATTGATTTTACCTGAGCGCCATCGGGCCCGTGCCGGCACCAGTCGATCAATTCCTGCACTGCTGCTTCCGGTCCCTGGGCGTGTACTTCCACAGATCCATCGCTTTTGTTGCGCACCCAGCCATTGACGCACAATTTCGTCGCAAGTAATTGAGTTTGTCTACGGAAGAAGACGCCCTGCACGCGGCCGGTGATGATCAGGTTTTTCGAAATCATCAATTCTCATTCATTAAACAGATCAGCATGAGACCCTGTGCGAGTAAGTATAAGCATCAATTTACTTTCATTTTTTTGATAAATTAGAAGCCAATCTGGCTGAATGTGACATTCTTCATGCTCAATATATTTTCCATTCAGCTTGTGGTTCTTGTAATGATTGGGAAGTTTCTCGCCATTTTTAAGCATAAGAATGGTCTCACGTAACTTTTGCATGCGATCCCCTCTGGACTTTTCTAGTCTTCGTACATCTTTGCGGAACGATTTCGTTGGATGAACTCTATATTGCATTTCTTACTCAGTATCTTGCTTTTCAGAAAGAATATCCGCAAACATTTTATCTACATTGTCGTATCCTTTATTTTGCATCGCTTCTTTTACCTCTTTCTCCCACTGATCCATTATGTGATCGGGAATGTATCGACTCTTTGTTACATCGAACGGAATGCCTTCGTTCAGCAGAATTTGTTGGAAGTACATGTTGACTGCGGTACTCATATCAAGACCGAGGTCACCAAGGATCTTCTTCACCTGTTTCTTCGTTTTTTCATCGATACGTACGTGAATTGTTGCCATATGTACACATTGTATATGTTTTGTATACTATTTGCAATATATAAT
>CAYGDT010000017.1:0-19777 GCA_964348745.1 uncultured Candidatus Peribacteria bacterium | reverse complement strand
GTAAATCACTTTACCCTTAGACATATCAAAATGGTTCTTAGGACAAAGACCGAAGTCAATACTCCAATAAACCAAATAAGTGGCTTAAATCTATTATTTACTCTCTCATAAAACTCACTTATATCCATATCCACGCCCAGAATTGCTTTCCCCACTCCAGACTCATTAAAAATAGGTGCACTTGCCGAAAGATACGTACCCCATTTATCAGTGGTAATTTCGGTTGATGTCAAAGGCTTTTTTAGGAGTAGCGACAAAGCTTTCGCATGCGCCAACTGTGCTACAGCATACTGCGTTCCCGGCGGCACCACCTCTAACGCATTCTGGTCATTTGGATCCGGCAAAAAATAATTGGAGTCTGCATCGGCTACAAACTCATACATTCCATCATACTCAGACGGACGCATGATGTATGCGTACTGAAGATGAAGATCACTATTGCGATCCCTGATCTCATTTAATTGTGAATACAATCGCTGGTACTCCGGTTTTTGCATATCGCCTGCAATATGCACTGCATCCATATCGCTTACTGCAATTTCCGGTGCTGCAGTCGCAACGATCGAAAGTAGGCGGTTACTCATTTCCTCCTTCATCAACCCCAACGTATATCTATACATCCCATACGTAACGACCAAGGCAATGAATGCACATAGAGCCATCGCTATAAGAAATTTCTTGGTACGAGATAGCCTAAGCAGTTCAACCGCAAGAGTATGATGAAAGACTGCGAAGCGAATGAAGATGAAAAGTACAAAAATGCCGATGAATGTATAAAAGGGGTTGAAGATACCCAACGTAAGTTCTTTCACCTGATCTGCCTGTCGATCCACTCCAAACACAGCAACGGTCTTGCCATTTTTGTCTTTAATCGGAGCCCATCCCGTAACAAAAGTACCCCATTGATCCTTTTCGGGACCTATGGAAATCGGTTTAACCAAAGCTTGCAAGTTGTCACCGCCATTGAACCTTCTAGAATCATAAATTTCACCGGGGGGCGACAAGTGATCTTCCTCTGTAATCATCCCATCTCCACTTAAATCTTTTGATACAAATGGATCCAATGAGTCTGCATCGGCGACAAATTCCCATATGCCACGCTGATCCGTAGGTCGCATGATGTATGCGTACGTCACACCACTGTTATCGCTGCGAATTTTATTGAGTGTTTCTATGACTTTGGCATATTGCGGTTTTGTAATATCTGCCTCTGTCCTTAGGGTATCGATATCATCTACATCAAATAACAACGCACCTGTCGTCGCAATACCAATTGCTTTTTCTCTAACGCGTTGTAAGTTCAGATATGAATTGCTCGCATACAACCCCCACGTCACAGCTCCCGCTATCAACGAAAAGACTGCGATGGCAACCAGTACGCGCTTTGTTTTGGAAAGTAACAATAATTCGCGAACCAATGGTCTATGGAACGCCGCCAATCGCAAAATGATAAACAGTATTAATAAAGCAAAGAACACATAAAATGGAACGAATGCCCTACGGGTTAATTCATTGAGTTGCGCTGCCTTTTTATCCACCGCAAGCACCGCAACCACATTGCCTTCTGTATCTTTAATCGGTGCGTACCCTGTGACAACCTTGCCCCACTGATCCTCATAAAAATCACTCGCACTCAAACCATTAAAACTTTCAAATGCAGCTTTTGGAGCCACAGAATAGGGTTGTCCAGGCCATGACTGGTAATCCCCTCCCGTCGGGCTGCCATCGATCGTACCGTCACCATTCATATCAATATCGTTACTCGGGTCATCATCAATATTGGCATAGGGATTCAAAGAATCTGCATCCGCAATAAATTCCAACCCATCACCCGATGTGGATTTCCGAAAGACGTACACATACATTATGTCGGAGTTGCTGGTTTTTATGTCGATCAACTGCTGCGCCACTGTATTCCATGCTGGCTTTTTGTAATCGTCTTTTTCCCGCAACTCATTCAAATCCGCAACATCCATCTGCAGCGCACCTGTCCTTGCGATAGCAACAACCTGTTCCTGCATTCGTTGGAAATTGAGCCATTGAATGCTTTGATACAGACCAAAAGTGATTAGAGCCGAAACGATGGTAAACAACCCAAGCATCACAAGACTCCTCCCACTCACAAAAAACTCCCGCAGACCGGAGAGGACTCTGGTCTCCGTATCAGCCTCCTGCGTTGCAGGCGTTGCCGCCTGAACCGGACACGAAGCTTCCGAACCAAGCGCTCCGGCGCGGGTCCAAAACATTTCGAACATGTGCCGCTGTTCGTCGCTGAGCTGCGGGAAACGGATGAAGCTCGCTTTCTTGGTATCGAACTCGAAACACGCGACGGTATCGCCGACGATGTACTTTTCAAACGAGACAGGGAATTCCGCCTCGGGAACCAGAAGCGTTTTACGGTACTCAAACACGTCCCTGCTTTGGTAGCGGCGACCGAGGGAGTTATCCGGTGCGATGCTGCGCATGAATGTCTTTGCATTGCGGCGCTTGCGAAAGAGGTCGACTCGAAACTCCGCGAGAGGATCGTCTTCCTCCCGTACCGTCGCCGGCATGAACTGCAGCCATTCCTTGTGATTGCCATCCAGCAGCTTCGCAAACGCGCGCTGCATGCCGCTGAAGCCTTCAAAAAACTCCATGTCTGGCCGTCCGTTTTCGTGCTGCACCGTCGTCAGGAACGCTTCGAAGTCCTGTTGCTTGCGTTCCAGCACAGCGTGGCGCTGGTCCATATCCTTACTCATCCAATCCTTCACGGCATCGATCGATGAAATGCCGTAGCGCTGGACGTCGTTGATCTGGGTTTTGGTGATGATCCTCTTCTCTATCAGCTTCTTACTCGCCTGATCCAGCACGCCCGTACTTTTGCCCGTCTTCAGGGCAAGTTCTCGGAGCGTCAGGGCTTCGCCCTCGAGCAGCCTTTTTAGAACAAGGAGCTCGGTCGGCGAGAACCCTGCTTCTTGAAGATATGCCTCGATACTGGCGGGGAGTTGGACCATGGAACTTCGTATTCTACAGAACAATCCACAAAGTAAAATATCCTTTACATACTGGTGCTTCTGAAAATGAGGATATCTTAAGAGAATCGGCTAATCAATGCGAAATTTTTGGTTCCATGAAGGTTTGGAACGTCGGGAAAGTCGGACAGGTCGGACGAGCTCTCATTTGCAGAATTTTGGACTTCTCCGCAGTTTTGATAATAAATAGCCAACTCTGTTTACTGAACTATCAATCTTTTGAAATGTCTCATCGTCCATATAACCCAGATCTCTTGCGAGAAATGACTGATAGTGGACTTCCTCCAATGATGCTCTCGCGATTGAGTAAAAATGTAACTGATCTCCGAGACCGTATCTTCCCGATCCCTCGGCGATGTTTGTCGGAACACTGCTGGCAGCCCTGCAAATCTGATCCACGAGACGAAATCGCTCCTTTGTAGGAAATGAATCAGCAATAGCCAAAATAAAGACGCACAACTTATGAGCTTCTTGCCAGACAATCAACTGTTGATACGGTCGCGACATAACTGCAATCTGCCATGTGCTGCAGCCTCTGTCTCCACAGTATCCGACCTTCCAAACCTTCCAAACAATTTTTTCCCTTCTCATAAGCCAAATAACCCGTTCCACCCCCCTCTGGAACCCCACCCCGAAATCCGCTATACTACTACGATGTCCCAAGCAGCCGATACGATCTTCCAAAAGGCGGAGAAAGCAGGTGCGTCCGACGTGCATATCGCCGTCGGCATGCCGGTCATGTTTCGCATCGACGGGCAACTTATTGCACAAGGCAAAGAGAAAAGTTCTGCGACGAAAGTGGCGCAGTTTATCAAGAGTCTTATGGAGCCCGCGCGGTTTAAGCGGTATACCGACGAGAAAGAAATCGACTGCAGTTACAGCACAGGCACCGGACTTCGGATGCGTATCAACTGCCACTTTGAACGGGGGAACCCCGGGCTTGCGGCGCGTTTGATTCCTACGAAGATCCCGTCACTTGCGGAGATCGGACTGGAAAGTATCGAACACTTATGCGAGGCGCAGGAAGGATTGATCCTCTTTACCGGCCCCACGGGTGCGGGAAAGTCGACATCGCTTGCGGCGATGATCCAACACATTGCAGCCAGCCGCGGCGGGCACATCGTCACGCTGGAAGACCCGATCGAGTTTATCTTCGAAAGCGACAAAGGGCTGATCCGCCAGCGGCAGCTGGGGAGCGATTTCCTCGCGTTCCCAGAGGCGCTGAAGCGCGTACTCCGTCAGGACCCTGACATCATCATGGTCGGGGAAATGCGCGATCTGGAGACGATTTCTGCGGCTCTCACACTCGCGGAGACCGGTCACCTCGTCTTTGCCACACTCCACACCCCGAATGCCGTGCAGACGGTAGACCGCATCGTTGATGTATTTCCTCCGCATCAGCAAACGCAGATCCGTACGCAGCTCTCGCTCTCACTTAAGGCCATTCTTGCCCAACGCCTGATTCCGCGTACCGCAGGCGGCCGTATCGCGCTGCGCGAAGTGCTCGTGAATAACGCTGCTGTTGCAAACATCATCCGTGACAACCGCAGCCCGGAGCTGACATCGGTCATCCAGACAGGACGGGACGTGGGTATGATCACGTTCGATAAGTGCGCAAAGGAACTCTACAAGAACGGAGATATCGACAAGGCGACCTACGACTTGGTGGCGGGGTAAAGGACGGGAAGGTCGGGAAGGTCGGGAAGGTCAAAAGGGTTTTGTTTTTCCAACCTTTCCAACCTGCCAAACCTTTCAAACTTTCCGTGCCAAACCTTTATTCCTCGGAACCGCCACGGCAAAGACTGAGGATCAGCTTGCCGATTTTCTCGGCCTTGCCTTCGTCGAGTCCCCGTTCGGCAGATTCCTCCAGCCAGAGTGAGAGCAGTTCCGCTTGTGCCTCGGGTTCGAGCCTATTGCCTGCACAAATCCGCGTACGTTCCTCCAGAAGCTTGGCGATCTGTACATCGATCTGTTCGAGTTGTTCAATAATATCAGTGAGAGTCATCATAGGCGGCATAGTGCTGCAATTTTTGGAGAAAGCAACTGCGGATTTTGGAAAATGTACTGTGGATGCATTTCGTTATGAAAGGATTCCAGGGAGACCGGGGAATCCAGGGATACCGGGGAAAGCGATGATTAGTAGTAAGAGAACCTCGTAAGAAGACAGCTACTCCGGTCTCCCTGGTTTCCCTGGTTTCCCTGGTTTCTCCGGTTTCTCCGGCTTCCCTGGTTTCGCCGGTTTCTCCTGAACCCTCAGCCCCTCCATCCGTTCCATTCCCCTGCAGAACCACACACCGACCTCCTCAGGTTTCCAAAAAAGAATGAATGCGGGAATGATAAAAACGAACCACCAGATCGACATCATCACTGTGATAAGAAGAAGAAACACGGAAAGGAAGACGACGGAGGAGATGCGCACTGCCGGTTTGGAGACCCAGAGTCCGAGCGCACAGACCGGCTGGCCGATCTTGACGACCAAGACGATGAAATCGTAGTGACGCAAAGTGAAGGGCAGCTGCGCATACCAGTGCGCAAGCGGGGTCGCCCACCGGCTGAGATACGAGTACGCGAGGATCTCGCCGCCTTTCCAACCGGGCAACCACCACTTCTGCAGACTGACACCGAGAAAGGTCATCGTGATCTGCAGGGCGATCAGCCGCTGCGGGAGAATGGAGGTAGGTTCCCAGTGGAAAAAGGATCCGCTGCGAAGCCTCTGATCTACCGAGAGTGTCCTGTGCGCCCCACTGAAAAGCAGCACGATGAGCGTGAAGAAGAGGATGCGGTTATACGACGCAGGAAAGAGATGTAGCTGCAACTGCCAGAAGTAGAGCCCGCCGAGAATCGTCAGAAGCGTCGAGAAACGAAACTGCGCACCGAGCGTGATACCGAGGATTGAAAGCAAAAGGAGCACGTAGATGGCGCGCGCAATGATCGGAGGTTGAGGCGCAAGAATGAGAGAAAGTGCCGGATGCTGATCGAGATAGAGTGGCAGCGCGATGCCGTGATCGGAAAACAGCAGGGCGATATGCGGCACGTAGAGACCTGCATAGACAAGCAGGAAGAGCCCAATTGCGATGCGCGTGAGCGCGAGCGCGTGCGGTGGCACAGGGCGCATCCACCAGGCATCCCAGGCGTTATTGGTGATTGATGATTGGCCTGCCCCTCGTAGCCTTGGCGTAGTGGGGTGATTAGTGATTAGTGATTGGCCTGCCCCTCGTAGCCTTGGCGTAGTGGGGTGATTGGTGATTAGCGACTTGTTTTTCATGGTATTTGCACAAGTGAGGTATAGGTAATAAACGGTGCAATACGCAGAAATGCGTAGCCTCCGGTGGACATCGGCCATTTTTCGAGACCGAGTTTCACCGATTCCCACTGCCTGCCCTCATCTGCTTCCAGCAACTGGATACTGCGGGCGAGCTGCCGGTATTTTTCCGGCCAGATATCGTCGCCCTGATTGCGAAACGAAACCAGATACGAACGCATGGCTTTTTCGCCGCGGATGAACGGGAAGTACGGATCGATGTCGATGCGCTGCCAGTCGCCACCTACGAGTCTTCCTTCCGCAATCAGCTCTTCGTTGGACGTCAGGTAGTTCTGGAACGGCGCCATCATGCCGTAGCTAAACCGCCGAATCTGCCACGGGACACCCGGAACGGAGTAACGCAGAAGCGTGTAGCTTAGGCCTGCAAGCGTCATCGCGATGTAGAAAACGACGACGGCGTGTTGGAAGATGAGACGCATGTTCATCGCCGCTACTATACAATGTTCCTATGGATCATGCTGATATACAGAAACGCGCCGAGAAACTCCGTGCCGAAATACGACGTCTGAATACTGCTTATTTTATAGAGAATAAACACGAAGCTTCCGAAGACGTGCGCGATGCGCTGAAGCAGGAACTGATCAAACTGGAAACGGAGTTTCCCGCAATCGTCACAAGTGATTCCCCGACGCAGCGCGTCGGTGCTCCGCTCGATGGCAGGTTGCCGAAAGTCCGACACGTGACCCCGAAAGAATCGCTGACGGACGCATTTAGCGAGGCGGAGCTTACAGAATGGTTGGAGCAGATGGAACGCGCGGTCGACCAAGGTACGCAGTTTGATTACGTCGCGGAACTGAAGATCGACGGACTCAATATCACGCTGATCTACGAACATCAGCACGATGGCCAATACGTCTACGCGCGTGCACTGACGCGCGGCAACGGCGTGGAAGGCGAAGATGTGTCTCATACCGTTCGCACGATCGAGTCGGTGCCGTTGTCTTTTTGTATTGATCTTTCTAATCCGCCTCCGTTCATCGAAGTATCGGGCGAGGTGTACCTGCCAAAATCTGCATTGCAGAAATTAAATGCAGCCCTGAGCGAAGAGGAAAAATTCGCCAACCCGCGCAATGCCGCCGCAGGCAGCGTGCGGCAGTTAGACCCCGCAGTCGCCGCGGGGCGCGATTTGCAGATCTTCTGCTATGAACTCGGTCGCGAGACGATGGAAGCGATCGGCGTGCAGACACAGGAAGAACTCCTCGCATTCATACGGTCCATTGGCCTGCCAACGAACTCCGAGACACGGCACCTTAAACACATCGACGAGGTCAAGAAGATGTACGCGGAATTCCGCGACAAGCGCGACGCGCTCCCCTACGACATCGACGGCATCGTGATTAAAGTCAACGACAAGAAACTCCAGAAAGAGCTCGGTTCCACGGCAAAAGCCCCGCGCTGGGCGCGAGCGTATAAATTCCCAGCCGAGCAGAAAACCGCCGTCGTGCTGGATATCCAGCTGCAAGTCGGGCGCACGGGAGCGATCACACCCGTGGCACACTTAAGCCCCACGCAACTTGCGGGAACCACCGTGACACGAGCGACCCTGCATAACGCCGATGAAATAGCGCGGCTGGACGTGCGCATCGGCGATACCGTCGTACTGCAGAAAGCAGGAGATATTATTCCGGAAGTGGTGGAAGTGCTTGGTAACCTGCGACCGGATACAACGCGCCCCTTCCATTTTCCGCTGCATTGTCCCAGTTGCGAAAGCACGCTCGTTCGACCGGAAGGCGAAGCCGTGCATCGCTGCAGCAACCCCAAATGCGCCGCCGTGCGACAGGAGAAGCTGGAGCACCTTGTCTCGCGCTACGCATTCAATATCGAAGGCTTCGGCAAAGAAACCATCGAAGTGCTGCTGACACAGGGGCTCGTCTCGGATGCAGCCGATATTTTTTTCCTGACATACGACAATCTCATCGGGCTGCCGCTTTTTCAGGAGAAGAAGACGGAAAATCTTCTCGAATCGATCAGAAATGCACGGCATGTTCCGCTCGATCGTTTTCTGTTCGCACTCGGCATTCGCCATATCGGGCGTGAGACGGCGGAGATCCTTGCACGGCGCTTGCAATGGCCGGGCCGTACCATGACGGTACCGAATACAAACCTGCCTGTCTTCGACTCCGAGGTAGCTCAGACTCGAGGAGCAGGCAAGCAGGTGTCGCTGCAAGATATCTGCACGACCTTACAGAAACTGAGTACGGAGGATCTTGCCGCCATCGACGGGATCGGCGACGTGGTTGCGCAGTCGGTGATCGACTGGATCGCGGAGGAAGATAACCGCGCGCTTCTGCATAAGTTTCAAAACGCCGGCGTGCTTGCGATGCTCCCCGAAGGGAGCCACGCACCGCAGATTTTCTCCGGCAAGACGTTTGTGTTGACGGGGACGCTCCCGACGCTCGCACGCGAGGAGGCCAAGAAGATGATCAAAGACCGTGGCGGAAAAGTCAGTGCCACTGTCAGCAAGAAAACCGACTACCTCCTGCTGGGGGCAGAGGCGGGCAGTAAGTTAGACGATGCGAAAAAATTTGGAACGCACACGCTCGATGAAGAAGCGTTTAGGAAACTGATCGGTTAGAGCGGCTTCAGTTCATGATCAACGAACTCCACGACGTCGCGCAGAGACATCAGAGATTTTACAAAACACTTCTTGGCACCGAGTCCGATCGCTTTGTCGCAGAACGTGTCACTGCCGAGGTTCGTGATCACGTACGCCGGAATATCGGCATTCACGGTCTTGCGCTTTTCTTCCAGTACGGCAAATCCGTCCTTATTGGGCATGTGAAGATCAGTGATAACGCAATCGAACTTTTTATCTTGCATCGCTTTGATCGCATCTTCTCCATCCTTGCACACGGTTACCGTATACCCTTTCGCCGTGAATTTTGCGTTCAGAGCCGCACAGAGCGCCTCATCGTCATCGATCACCAAGAGTCGTTTTGAGTCTGCCATATCTGGATAGTATAGCAGATTTGGCATAAAGAGGCAATTTGGCTACACTCTGCGCATGCGTCTCCCCCGCTTCCCGCTCAATGGTATTTTGATGCTCACGGCCCTCGTGTACGTGCAGGTCGTCACGTTTGGGTTTGCCGGGTACGACGACATATTGCTTCTCACAGGGAACCCGACGGCGCAAGGACTCTCGTGGAGTCACATCGTTGCGGCATTCACGACGTATGATCCGGAACTCTATCTGCCGCTGACGCTGATCACGTATCAGATCGAGTATTCCATCGCAGGTCTTTCCCCGTGGATCTACCACGCCACCAATCTGCTCCTTCACCTGATTTCGGTATGGCTGGTATTTGCAATCACGCAGATGCTGGCAAAGGACTTAGGGAGGGAGCGCGGCGCCACCATGATTGCCGCACTGGTTGCCGTCGTCTTTGCACTCCATCCTCTCAATACACAGACAGTCGCATGGGTAGCAGCGCGCAAGGACATCCTCTCCTCGGTCTTCTTCTTCGGGACACTCTACGCGTACCTGCGTTACGGTACGACCGATACGCGCCGCACATATTGGGTAAGTCTCGGATTATTCGCTCTCGGACTGCTCGCCAAAGTATCCATCGTTGCAACACCGCTCGTCTTTATTCTTGCCGATGCGATGCTACGTCGCCCTTTCTCTTCCAAACGCTGGAAGGATCTCGCTCCGTTTTTCGGCTTGAGTCTGCTATTTGGCTTGATCGCACTCTTTGGGAAAACACAGCAACTCGACGGCGCAAGCCCCGTACAGCTGCTGCTGCTTGGGTCACACAGTACGGCGTTTTTCCTGCAGAAACTTTTCCTCCCAACGGGGCTGACGCTCTTTTACCCGTACGAAGGAAGCATCAGTATCTCCGAGATAAATCTGATGATCGCCCTGATCGCAACGACCGCTCTGCTCATCACCGGCTGCGTACTTTGGAAACGCTACCGGATCGCAGGCTTTGGTATCGGTCTCTTTTTCTTGCTCCTGTCGCCTTCGTTCCTCAATGTTTGGAAAAATGGATACCTTGATATCGCCTTCGATAAATACGCGTACGCAGCACTCTTTGGATTACTGATTTTTATCGGTTTTGCTCTGCATGATCTGCTCAAAGAGCGCCTTCGATTTGCCGTGATTGTTGCCTGCATCGTCCTTGCACCGCTTGCGTTTGTTCAGGCACGGGAATGGGAGGATTCCGAAACGCTGCTCGGAAAAAATATCGCGCTGTATCCACGCTCCACGCACGCGATGGTCAACCTTGGAACAACCAACTATGAGAGCGGCAATTCCTCGGGGGCTTTGGTGTTGTATCGTCAGGCGCTTTCTGTCGATCCGACGCTCACGATCGCCTACCTCAACATCGCGCGCGTTGAAGCCAAGAATGGCAATTTGAAATCTGCGCTGATAGAAGCCGAAAATGCCGTTGAAGCAATCGACGATCAGGCACACAGACACATTGACGATATCGAAGCGCTCTTCTTCTATGGATCACTTCTGGAGCAAACCGGTTCCATCAATAACAGTATCGATCAGTTCAAACGCGCGACGGTCATCGCGCCCAATGAATTCCTCGCACATTTAAACTACGGCATCATGCTGCAGAAGTACGGTAACAACGAAGAAGCATTCACTGAGCTCTCCCGTGCCGTGGAACTACGTGGATCCTCGCTCGAAGCGCGCTACCGCCTTGCCGCGATAGCGGGCGAAACGGGGCGCCTGCAGGTCGCGATCGATCAGTTACAGTACATCGTGAAACGCGATGCAACTTACGAAAAAGCCGCAGCGCACCTGGCTGCTTTGCAGAAGATGGTGCGGTGAGGAGAACATGTCATGGTTCGACAGAGCTCACCATGACAGGCTCACCATGACATAGTAGAATCTTTCAATGAAAATCCCCTTGGAACTCACATCATCGCAAGTGCTGTCCAATTACACGCCCTGCGCGCAAGATTTAGAGCGTATCCAACTGCGAGATGGCTGTTTTACAATGAGTGGAGACGGCATCTTCCACACCATACAAGGGGAAGGAACGCTCCTTGGCCAGCCTGCGACCTTCATACGATTGCACTTCTGCAATCTGGCATGCACATGGTGCGACGCATGGTACACATGGCGAAATGACCGAGAGGAGTACTACAAAGAACCCTTCAATATTCGTGTCGAAGATTTACGCTCACATATTCTCCGTGCACAAGAGATCAAGGGGCTGAAAAATATTGTGCCACACATTGTTTTTACCGGCGGTGAACCGATGATACAGGCCCCGTGCATTGAGCAATTTTTGAAACTCAATCCTGATCTATCCGCAGAAATAGAAACCAATGGAACGCTGATGCCATCACCGTATCTGCTTGAGACTGTGCAGTGGAATTGCTCTCCAAAAACGTCGAATTCCGGAAATCCTCAAATCAGAGCCAAAAAAGTCGATGTCCTGCTGGCCCTCGCTGAGCGAAATACTCATTTTAAATTTGTGTGCAGCACACCGGACGACATCGAAGAAATCCTCAGAGACTATGCGTTTTTACCGCGCGAACAACTACTCATCATGCCCGAAGGCATCACCAAAGAACAAAACGCCGCCGTGTACCAAAAAATCAATGCAACAATTCTTAAACACGGCTTAAAAACATCTCCCCGACTGCAAAATATCATGTATGATTGCGCATCAAGAAGAGTGTAGTCGCAGCTTAAGTCGCATGAAGAATCCTCCACCTGCATCCAAAGGCATTCTTATTCTCTCCGGCGGCATGGACAGCGTGACGCTGCTTCATCATCTGAAAAAGAACCTGTCATGTGACGTGACGGCTCTTTCGTATGACTATGGTCAAAAGCATGTGCGGGAACTTGAGTGTGCCGCGTATCATTGCAAGCAACTAAAGGTACCCCATCATGTTATAGAGTTACCATTCATCGGAGCGCTCTTTACCAGTTCCCTTTTAAAATCCGGAGATGCCATTCCCGATGGTCATTATGAAGATGACACTATGAAACAAACCGTGGTTCCAAACAGGAATATGATTATGATGAGTATAGCCGTTGGATATGGATGTTCCGTAGGTGCAGATTGGCTTTGTATTGGCGTACACGCGGGCGACCATGCAATGTATCCCGATTGCAGGGCAGAATTTATTGATGCGTTTAAAAAAGCCGTTGCACTGTGCGATTGGCATAATTTTTCTCTCTATGCACCGTTTCAAAGTTTAAATAAAAAAGGAATTTTAGAAGTTGGCATACCGCTTGGCGTCGACTACGACAAAACGTGGACATGCTACAAAGGACTGGATGCGCCCTGCGGCACGTGTGGAAGTTGTACAGAAAGGGCAGAGGCATTTGCTGCAGCAGGGCTGTAGTACCGTTTTTTTGCATCAGTCCCAATGCCGCAATCGGTCATACTGCTCCACAAGATGCCGGAATGGTTCATAGGTGCCACGGTTGACCATGGGTTTGATGGAGATACCTCCGCGCACGCGAAAGTCTCCCCAGACGCGCAGGAACTTCGGGTGCAATGTTTGCCAAATATCATCGGCTATCTTTGCAGTGCAATCCTCGTGGAATGCGCCGTGATTTCTGAACGCAACAAGGTACAACTTTAATGATTTGGACTCCACACACAATGCATCCGGAACATAGAGAATTTCGTATTTTGCAAAATCCGGCTGGCCTGTAACGGGACATATGGAAGTAAATTCATTGCAGACAAACGGTACGAGTATGTCTCCTGATGTATTTGCTAATGTCTCCAACATCGACGCATGCGGATTGTTGAATTGATACTCCGACTCAGATCCAAGTGCATGCAGCGATTTCGTACCCATGCATGCATGGTAACAGAAAGTTTGTAAAAGTGGATATTTGCGCCTTTTTACCTTTGCGAAGGAAAATTCGGTGGGTACACTTGCCCGTGTGCCCAGGTGGCGGCCCGCCTTCGCTCCTAACGGAGCTACGGACGGGTGAATACCTCGGCTATAATCTCATTCTCATAACATGTTTGTTCTTTGCCCAGGTGGCGGAATGGTAGACGCGCTAGCTTGAGGGGCTAGTGGGAGCTTTATTCCCGTGGAAGTTCGAGTCTTCTCCTGGGCACCAAGTTACAACGTGATGCATTTTCAGACGATTTTTCGCGCTTCGCGCGAAGGTAAACGCTAGGCAGAATGGGCTTAAATACGATTTGCTTGTTTTGTAGGTACGGGTTCGAGCCGGAAAGTTTCAGTGCGGACGATTTTTTGAGAGCCACGTTCGACGATGTTGCGATTTCGCCTGTATCCATACTGTCTTGTATCCATGTGCGGAGCGGTTCGAGCCAAGAATGTACCCCTGTCTCCAAACTGGCCATTTTCTCCCTCAGAGTCTTCTTGCGGGAGAGAAGTTCCGCTTTCTCGGAGCGGTAAAATTCCTGCTCAATATCTTCGTCAATGAAGGCTGCGCGAAGGCGTTGGTACTTCGCCTCAAGCGTCTCCACTTCCTCCCGCATCGCTTGGCTCGCGTTTTCGGTTGCGTTCGTGGCTTCCTGCTCGTCTTTGTCTGCCATGCGCGTAAGCTCCTCCGCCCATGCATGGGGCAGGGCGTACTCGCTAAGGGTTGCGGATAGCTTCTCTTCGAGTTCTCCGTCGCGGATATGGGGCTGAGAGCATGGCCCGATTTTCTTCGTGCAACGGTAGTAGACGTAATGGTGCTCGTTGCCGTTGAGCTGCTTTTTCGTTCTGCGCTCGCCCGTAATGCTTGCCCCGCACTCCCCGCAACGGAAGAGGCCACAGAGCGGTTGTGTCTCGTTTTTGGGCTTCTTGTGGGGCTTGCTACGGTCGAGGAGCACGAGTTGCACACGGTCAAAGAGCTTCGTGGAGACCGTCGGCTCGTGCTTTCCCTCGTATATCTCTCCCTTATAGCGGAAGAGCCCCGTATAGAACGGATTGGAGAGAATCGCCGAGACCTTATCCTTGCTGTAGGGCTTGCGGTTCCTCGTGAGGATGCCGTGCTTGCCGAGGAACGCCGCGATGTCCTCCAACCGAGAGTTTCCTTCGGCGTAGAGTTCAAAGGCTGCTCGCACGATTTTTGCCTTTCTGCTGTCCACAACGACGCGCTTGATGCGCGTGTCGTTCAAGTAGCCCACGGGCGCATGGGAGGGATACTCGCCCCGTCGCACCTTCTCAAGGATGCCGCGCTTCGTGTTCGCGCTGAGGTCGAGAATGTACTGGTTCGCCATGCCAAGCTCCACAGCCATCACGAGCACGTTATCCATCGGGCGGTAACTGCGGTCGTGGGTTTGGATGTGCCCGATCGTCCCGCGTTGGAGAAACCAGCTTATCTGTCCGCCGTCGATGGGGTTGCGAGCAAGGCGGTCGAGCTTCCAACAGAGGACGCCCTGCGCCTCGCCCCGTTCGATGCGTTGCATCATCAATTTCCTCCTGTTTGTTTAAGGTGTGCATGTAGTAGCCAAGACCGCCGAAGGCGGCGAGGACGATAAACCAAAACATAGGGGGCAGGGGGAATGTTCGTTCCACTATATCACTACGCTCAACGGAAAATGAAACGCCGTCCTCCTATTCACTGTCGTTCTTTACTTGAATTAAAAGCGCAATGAAGTCTTGCTTACTGCTCAGCATTCTTTTCTTCTGTTCGCACAAGATACAAATTAGCATCTCGTAACGCCCGTTGTGTTTCTTGTCGTACGGTGGCTGGGAGGCTATCAAGCGCCTTTTGCATGTTTCTACGCATCTTTGAGTCCTCATCTGAAAATTGTTTTTGCTGCATCTTTCCACTTACCGTAGCAGTGCTAGATGCAGTCAGAGTTCGTATGAGGGCTGCTAGTTGAGGATTGTCACGTATTGATTTTTGACAGGCCAACAAACGGGCGAGCGATTTGGCGCCTGCTGCTCTGACAGCGGGAACTTTCGATGACAATTGCCCTTCTATTCTGTGGAGTTCTTCTACACTCATGACTCAGAATACTACTCGTTCTTTCCCTGAAATCAAACAAATTTTTTGGTCATACGCCCTTTTGTTGTAGGTAAGACATTGTTTGGGTTATGCGTAGACAACCGCGCACAGCTCGTCATTCTTTGGCGACTGCCACACGGCTTCGAGAATTGTTTCAGGTGATTCAAGGGAGTAGCGCGTCTCGGAGAGGAAAAGATACATCGCGCTCCCTTTTCTTTTATCATCCGCATCCTTTGCCGCGAGGCAAAGATTCACCGCCCGTCTCTCATTCGGCGTAATCGTGAGGACGCGGAAATTGGAAACACCGAGCGACTTTGCAAATCCGTTTTCACGACTCTGTTTCCAGTACATACGGAGCTTGTTGGTAAACCGCTCCTCGGTCATGGTCGCGCGGTCAGCTTCGAGGAAGCACGGATATTTGTCGGTTGTGGTTTCGAGCACAAAGAAGGCATCAGGAACAAGCGAAGGATGGTCGCCGTGTCGCTTCAAAGCATCCTTCAAGTCATTGCCCTGCATCCAGCGCGTCAGGGTAATGTCCGTGCGTTTCTTGAGCACAAGCGTGAGGCACACCCGAAACTGCGAGATCATCAGCGAGTGGGCAATGAGTGGAAGTGTCCGCTCATTGTCTTTAAGACGGCGATACAGCGTATCGCGTTCACGAGCGTCCCCGATAAGCTTCTTCACTCCTTCACGTCCTAGCGCGTAGACAAGGTGTGCTGACCTGAGACGGGCGGAGGCTTGGTGCTTTGGGCGGTCAAGGTATCCGTGCCCGAAAAGAGCAGAAAGCCGTCGGAGGAGGTTCCGTTTCCCGCCCTCGTGCATAGCCAAGATTTGCGGGGTATTGAGGAAACGGAACGTCGCGATGTCCTTGAGAATGGCAATATCGCGAGGCTGCAATTTGAGCGTGTCCTTTACGTTCCTAACGTACTTTTGGCGGCGTGGCTTGGTTTGCATCGGCATACCAACAGTATACGACAAAAGACGCTCGTTTTCCGAGACCTTCCGTAGTCCGTCCTTCTCCTTTTTTTATGTATTCCCCCCACAATCAACAAGAAACGCAGGACGGACGGAGGAAGGGCGAGGCCGCGGAGCGGTTCACGGAGCGGAACCCTGAGGATGTCGAAGGGTGGAGCGGAGTGAAGTAGGACTTGTTTTTCCGACGGACGAAATGGCGAATCGCGAGGATTGATAAGGGTTTTCTCGATTCGCTGCCTAGTCATTCCGCCAAAGTGGAGTGACTACCTGAATGACTAGGCACGGCGACGCCCTACGGGCGTGGATTTTTGATATAATAGGTTCGGACTTCGGCGTACAGTGCCACCACGTAAAGGCGCGCTTCGCTCGCCCACGTGGCGCAGCCATGTATAGTTTGCGAAGCAAACTATTTACGTGTCGCGTGGCGAACGAGTCCGCAGCTGCGGACGAGTAAGCTTTACGCGACTGAATTGGAGAAGACATGCTATCCTTCTCTCATTATTCACCATGTCTACACCCTAAAAATACTCCGCAAGAATCTTCCATTGATCTTGTCCTAACACCAAATGAAAAACGAGCGCACCCAAGATGCCATGCGCAACAGCCAGTGTTAAGAGATTTTGATATTTGGCATGCAGATAGGTAAATAGGAAACCGGCAATGAATGTGAGTGCGAATAATTCAACGGAAGGAATGTGCGCACACGCAAAGATACTTGCAGTTGCCAATGAACGGTACGTGCGAGAGGGTATGAGAGTGATGAGGTTGCGCGCTACAAAATTTTGCAAGACAAATTGCTGTGCAAGCCCCCACAAGGGATACATGGTAAGAACATACCAAAACCCAATCGGCAATGGCGTATTCCCTTTGTACCAGCCGTATATGTACAAAGTTACAACTGCAGCCAGAGAAAATAGTGCATACGGTGCGATGCTTACGCGAAGGGTATCAAGGCGAAAACCCCACGTATGCCATACATCCTTTGGTGATCTTGTTATCAGAAGCAGCACATACGCCAGTACTACTACAATCGCTGTTCCGTTATAGTACGTGGCAATTTGTGTCCCAAACAGCATTTCCATCATCGGCTGCAATGCTCCAAGAGTCAGTATGAACGTGAGTTCGAAATACTTGGGTGGCATAGAGATAGACTAACACTGCTACAATGAAAACCAATGAAACCAAGCAACAAAGAAACCGCAGTGCAGTTTCTGCAAATGGTCGTCAGCGGCAAGATTGATGAAGCGTACCAGATATATGTCGACATGAGTGGCAAGCACCATAACGCATTCTTCCCCGCCGGGTTCGCTGCGCTCAAAGACGCAATGAAAGAAAGCGAAAAAGAGACACCGAATAAGAAACTTACGGTGAACTTGGTGATCGGCGACGGCGATCTGGTGGCCGTTCACTCACATCTTGAACGCGCATCTAACGAACCGGATATCAGCGTCGTGCACATGTTTCGCTTCATAAACGGCAAGATCGTAGAGATGTGGGACTGCGGGCAGGTGCTGCCGGAGGAGTGCTTGAATAGTGATGGGGTGTTTTGAGTGTGCTATACTGCCTTCACTACGAACCGCGTCGTCCACTTCGAAATATATGCGAAAGCACTCCTGAGCCAACCCAATATCGACGGTGGCCTCATCGGCGGCGCGTCACTCTAGCGCGAGGAATTCGGGAAAATCGTGGAGGCGTCGAGTTCTCAGTGAAAGTCTTTTTTCTTTTTTTACCTGAGATATTTGGAATCAACTTTATCTCCAAACACTTGTATGAATCTCTGAAGAAACTCTTGATCTGCAAAAAATTCAACACTTTCTGCCGACACAGGAACGTATTTGCCTGCCAAGCCAGAGATCCCTATGTCGGCCCCAGCTCGTTCTAAGTCAGACACTTTTGCAACTTCCACTGAAAGAAAAACTTCGAATGGGAATGGGAAAGAATCAGGTTTCATTGGATCAATCTGCTCAGTATGTTCAGCTAGGAATTGCGGACCACAGCCTTCAAGTTTCCCTTTACGCCACACTCGACACAAAGTCTCGATTTTTCCATGTACTTGATCACGATAATTGAAAATCACACAACTATTAGATAGAGCAGCACCACAATTGGTACATGGATTGAATCCTCTGATACTCTCTGCCTCGCGCCAAACAGGTGATCTAGGGTCCACTGAAAGGACTGCATTCGCTAAGTTTTTCATGTCCAATAAACTATGCATAGTAGGGAATTTTAATCGGAAACAAATATTTGTAAATAGAACAAACCGGATATCAGCGTCGTGCATATGTTTCGCTTCTTAAACGGCAAAATGGTGGAAATGTGGGACTGCGGTCAGGTAGTGCCAGAGGACTGCCCAAACAGTGATGGGGTGTTTTAGAAATTTCTAGAAAACAATACGATCACAATCGTCGATGTGCTACACTCACATAACTATGAACAGAGTCGTACACTTCGAAATATATGCGGAAGATCCAGAGCGAGCTGCTGCATTTTATAAAGCGGTTTTCGACTGGCAGATTGATAAATGGGAAGGCGGACAGTTTGAGTACTGGATGGTGATGACGGCCCCGAAAGACAGCAAAGAACCGGGTATCAACGGAGGATTGCTCCCGCGACCGGCGAAGACGCCACCGCAGCAATGCGGCACCAACGCATTCGTCTGCACTGTGCAGGTTGATGATTTCGATGCAATTTCAAAGAAGATCCTAGATGCTGGCGGCACGGTCGCCATGCCGAAATTCGCACTTACGGGCATGGCATGGCAAGGGTACTTCCTCGATACGGAAAGCAACACCTTCGGTCTGCATCAGGCCGATGCGAATGCTAAGTAACGACTACATTTTTATAAAATGCACATGATTGGTTTGTGAAAATACGCGAGTCAGTTCTCCATGCAACACACTTCTGCAATGCGCGAGACCCAAAGGAATGCTGTAACCGTCGCATTTATTTGGATACAATTCTAATCGCTGATCAGGTGGTACGAAACGCTGCATATTCGTATATGTTTGCCACACTTCGTTCTTTAGCGATTCTGGTGCAGAATGTTCAGTAAGAAGTGTATACAGCAAGTGACGTCCCAACTCCGTCCCTCTTTCAAATCTAGACATATTTTCGCTACTCGGCGAAGCAATGTAAGCACGTAATTCTCGTATTGTATTATCGATCAGTTGATCAACTGATCCAGTTGCATTGCCTGTATACCAAAGAATATACCTTACTGCATCGCCAGCAAGTCTGCTTAAAGCATCTCGATGAAGTTCGAATGCAGAGATCGTTGCCTGAGCTGCTATGCAATTTTTCGCCAGCAGAGATGGCGTACCAGAGCCTCGACTGAGATTCACTGCATCTTTGTCAGGGTGAATATGCCAACCTGCTGAATAGACATTGCCGCTCAAAGTTGCGTCTAGTTCTGAATCAATCGAACCATTGGAATACTCAACAATCCCATCATGATATAATCGAATACTCCTATGTACTTCGCGTAGAGTTTGTAGTGAATCAACTGGCTTGGATAAGTGTGCAGTTTGGATGTAATCCTTAGGAAAAAAGCTCTGCTCCACCCGCGTG
>CAYGDT010000016.1:0-19949 GCA_964348745.1 uncultured Candidatus Peribacteria bacterium | reverse complement strand
CTCAACATGGGTTCGCTGATCGCCGGAACAAAATACCGCGGTGAATTCGAACAACGCTTCGATGACATCATCAAAGAGGCACTCCAGAGCGAAAATGAGACGATCCTTTTCATTGATGAAATTCACACCGTCGTCGGCGCAGGATCAGCGGAAGGTTCACTCGACGCAGCGAACATTCTCAAACCCGCCTTGTCACGGGGGGCACTTCAAGTCATCGGTGCGACGACATTCGATGAATATCGCACGATCGAAAAAGACCGTGCTCTCGAACGCAGGTTCCAGTCGGTCACCGTGGAAGAGCCGACGATCGAAAACACCATTGGTATCCTCAAAGGCATCCGCAAAGGATTTGAAGAATTCCACAATCTGCGGATCACCGATGAGGCGCTGGAAGCAGCTGTCAACCTAAGCAAGCGCTACATCACCGATCGATTCCTGCCGGACAAAGCCATTGATGTAATCGACGAAGCATCCGCAGGGCGCAGCTTGCAGCAAATGCAGGTGGACCCTGAACTGAAAAAGAAGGAGGATCGCTTGGAGAAACTGATTCTGAAGCAGCAGAGCGCGGTCAAAGAGCAAAAGTACCACTCCGCTCTGAAACTCAAACAAGAGCAGCAGACTCTGCAGGAACAGATCAATGAAATGCGGGCAAGCATGGACGGCGACAAGCGCACCCCGCTTAAGATCGACAGCGAAGATATCGCGCACGTCATCGGTCGCATGACCGGTATCCCCGTTACAAAACTTCTGAAATCCGATCGAAAGAAACTTCAGAATCTGGAAATGATTATGCGCAAGCACGTTGTCGGACAGGATGAAGCGATTCAAAAAGTGGCGCGGGCAATCCGCAGGAGCCGGGTCGGCATCGGCGACCAAAAGCGTCCGATCGGTTCGTTCCTGTTCCTCGGACCCACGGGCGTCGGCAAGACCGAACTCGTACGCACCATCGCCTCAGAAGTCTTCAACCGAGAGGACGCACTGATCAAGATCGACATGTCGGAATTCATGGAGAAGCATAACGTTTCCCGCCTTGTGGGAGCCACGGCAGGCTATGTCGGCTATGAAGAGGGCGGCCAACTTACCGAAGCAGTGCGCAGAAAACCCTACTCCGTCGTTCTCTTTGATGAGATCGAAAAGGCGCATCCGGAATTCTTCAACATTCTCCTGCAGATTCTCGAAGACGGAGTCCTGACCGATGCGCAAGGCAAGCATGTGGACTTCCGCGACACCATCATCGTCATGACCAGTAATATCGGTGCGGAGAAACTCACAAAACAAGCGGCGAAGATCGGATTCAAACTGGAGGAAGATGCGCAGGCTGAAGAGCGCGATTACGAGGAGAAACGCAAAGAAGTGCTCGAGGAACTCAAAGATCATCTGCGTCCGGAGTTCATCAACCGCATTGATCACATGATCGTGTTTAATGCTCTGGATCAGAATGCAATTCGCAAAATCGTTCGCATGCATCTTGATCAGCTCGAAGTCCGACTAAAAGAGAAAGGCTTCTTTATTGATGTCGACCAGAAGGCAGTCAACTTACTAGGAGAACTGGGGTTCGATCCGCAGTACGGCGCAAGACCCGTTCGCCGTGTCATTCAGGAGCGCGTGGAAGACGAGATCGCGGAACACATTCTTAAGGGGATTTTCAACGAAGGAGATACCATTCGCATTGTACGGAAAGGCGAAAAATCATTGGATCTCATGCATGGGACCCTGAAGCAAAAAGTGGAAACACAGGAAGCGGAAGAGAAAAGTGCAGCACTGTAGCGTATTAGGTATTAAGTATTAGGAATTACGTATACGAGCTTCTAGAAGCTATCAGCTCATAGTTCTCGATAAATGCAACTTACACAGTCTGTCAACAAATGGTTTTTTATGGTAAAATAGAAAGATTCCGTACACAAACAACCATGCCGATCGAAGCTGTTAAAATTCCGCAGAACGTCTATGTGGAGGACCGTATCATCGGTCCGATCACATTACGCCAACTCATGATCACGATGGCATCTGCAGGTATCTCCTATGCCATCTGGGCAGCCATGAAATCCTCAGGCCCCGTCACTCCAATAGAGACCGGCATTGCTTGGATTCCCACGGTGATCGGTATTCTCTTTGCTTTTGTAAAAATCAACGGCATCAGCCTCCTGCGAATCATTCTGCTGCTGGTGGAACGCATCGACAAACCGGCACGACGCGTCTGGATGCCACGGCAAGGTATCTACATCAATATCACGACAAATGTTGAAAAGAAAACAGGCGCACAGGAAGAGATGAAAATGAAAAACCAATCGAAACACGATACGCATCTTGAAGAACTGAGCCTTATACTGGATCAAGGTCCTTCCGAAGCGGATGTACCACCAGAGAACAACGAAGAAGTTGTAAGCACGCACCCAAGAGTAATCGGTAACACACCCGTCGATCCAAGCCGTATCAGTGTGCAGCAGCGCCGAAAACCCGTTGATGATATCGCTCCTCCTGAAAAAAGCGGAGGCAGTTTGCCACAGAGGTTACTCCGCGATATCTCTCCTCCACCATCACATGCCTGATATCGAAAAAAGTACCGTCCGCAAAGGCAAGAAGAATTCCAAAATGGCGACGCAGCGTTTCGTCCCGATTTCGGAAATTCGCAACGATACCGTCATTTTAAAGAAAGGAGGTTTGCGTGCCGTACTTGAAATCGAGGCGTTGAACTTCAATTTAAAAAGTGAAACGGAACAACTCGGCATAATCGCCGGGTATGAGTCGTTCATTAACACTCTCATGTTCCCGCTGCAGATCGTCATGCGTTCGACGAAAGTAAACATCGATCCGTACATCACGCAAATCCGCCAGAAGGCCGTCTTACAGGAGAACGAACTGCTGCGCGAGCAGACGGAATCGTATGCGACATTCATCGAGAAAATCGTGGAAGTTGCCGACATCATGCAGAAGAGGTTCCTCGTCGTGGTACCGCTGGACGACGCCGAAGAAAAGAAAACCGCGCTGTCACAATTCTTTTCGTGGGTCGGAATCGACGATTCCGCAGGAAAGATCAACAACCGCCACAAGTACTTCAATGAGAGAGTGAACAAACTGAAAGACCGGATCAACCTCGTGGAATCGGGACTGAGGAATATCGGGCTTGCGACAAAGCGTCTGACGACCATGGAACTCATAGAGCTGTATTACCAGATCTACAATCCCAAAACGAGTCAGGAGCAAAAACTGCCAAAGGAGCTCAATACCAGTACTTCCACGCTCTAAGAACTGAGGCAATTTTCTTGACCAATCGCTCCGTTGCCAAGATACTGGACGCGGTTCTGTGCCATTGCTCGTGCAAGGATGGCATGGAGTACTCCCCTCTTATTCCTACCACTTGCACCACCATTTTTCTATGCCAGCCATAACGAAGAATCGCAAGAAGTCTGCTCTCATGGAACAGCTCCTTAAAGATGCACCTGCACCTTTACAGATAAGCCCGGGAGAAGCCGTGGAAGGCAAAGTAGTGTATCGAGGTAAGAATAAACTGTTGATCGACTTGAGCGGCGTTGCCGTCGGTATTGTGTCCGGCAGAGAACTGCGGGATTCGTTTAATACGTTCAAAGATCTGAAAGTCGGCGACGAGGTGATTGCGATGGCGCTCGAAGAAGAGAACGACGAAGGAATGATCGTGCTCAGCCTGCGCATGGCAAGCCAGCAGAAGGCGTGGGATCGTTTCCATGAACTGGTGGACACCGAGGGTACGATGAAATTTACATCGCAGGAAGCCAACAAAGGAGGATTACTTGCGAATATCGATGGTATCCGCACTTTCCTCCCTGTCTCGCAGCTCGCACCCGTGCACTACCCTCGCGTCAACAACGCCGATAGTTCGGAGATCATCAATAAACTTCAAGGATTGGTCGGACAGACGTTCACCGTAAAGATCATCACGATGGACGAGGAAGCCGGCAAGATTGTCGTCTCCGAACGTGAAGCCATGGCCGAGGAACGTTCCAAAGCCTTGGAATCGCTCAAAGTCGGTGACGAAAAGGATGGTTCCGTTACCGGTATCGTGAAGTTCGGTATCTTCGTTGCATTCGACGGACTTGAGGGGCTTGTCCATATTTCCGAGATTGCGTGGGGTCATGTGAAAAACCCCGCCGAGCACGCTGAAATCGGTGACAAGGTGAAGGTAAAGATCATCGGACTCGATGGTGATAAGTTGAGCCTCTCGGTAAAACAGTTGACCAAAGACCCATGGGAGGAAATCGCGGAGCGCTACCCCGTCGGTAAACGTGTTCAGGGAACGGTGGTGCGTTTTGCGGACTACGGTGCATTTTTGCGCCTTGAGCGAGATATCAACGGTCTCGTACACTTAACAGAGCTTTCACACCACAAGGTCAATGATCCGTCGGAAGCGCTGACGATCGGTCAAAAAGTAGATGCGCAGGTCATTAATATCGATATCGATGAACGGAGGATCGGCCTCTCTGTGAAAGCACTGATGCCGATAGATAAAGAAACTCTTGCGCGGATCAAGGCAGAACAGGCGGCAGAAGAAGCGAAGAAAAAAGAGGTGGAAGGTGTAGAGGTAGAGAAGAAGAGTAAGAAGAAGGAGAAGGATGGGGAAACCGGGGAAACCGGGGAGTCCGGGGAAACCGGGGAAACAAAGGAGATCGAAGAGAAGAAGAGTAAGAAGAAGGAGACCGGGGAGACCAAAGCGTCCGGCAAGGCGAAAGGAAAGAAGAAGGTAGAACAGCTGAGCATGGACGTTGGCGATGCGCCGGAAGCGACGTTCGTCGCAAGTAAGTCCGGTAAGAAGTACTACCCACTCGATTCCGCCGCAGGTAAAAAGATCAAGGAGGATAAACGCGTGTACTTTAAGAATGCAAAAGAGGCAGAGGCTGCGGGGTATAGTGCGTGACGAAGAAGAGTAAGCTGATAGCTTGTAGAGGATCCTTTCTCTCAGCTATAAGCTATAAGCTATCAGCTATCAGCTCCGTCAGACCTTCTGCTGACTCAAAAAATGCAGGTGCAGAAACATGACCTCCTGCCCGCCGTCCTTACCGACGTGAAACTTGAGTTGATAACCGGTGATCCCCTTTTGCGTTGCAAACTCCTGCGCTGCGCGAATGAGTAACCCCGGAACATGAGCTGTGTCTTCGGTGAGATCATGGATAGAAGGAACAAAATCTTCTTCTTTTTTTGCAATAAAGAGAATGTGGGTCGGTGCCTTTGGGTGGATATCCCTGAACGCAAGTACGAGATCCGTCTCGTACACCACGGACGCCGGTATTTCGCCATCGAGGATTTTATGAAAAATCGTGCGCTCCATTATCGATATCATACCCATGCCGCACAATCACTCAAAATCCCCGCCCCAAACCGACCATGAATAGCTCTATTGGAATTGCGTAAATCGCCAAAATGTGAGAGAATAGAGGTATATGCAACAGGGCAGCAATCCTGAGCGGCAAAACCAACATACAGAGAGTGCGGAGGGCAGGAATCTTGTGGTCACCCAACCGGACAAGTTTCAAGGCTTGCTGGACACCATCAGTCTGATGGATAAAGTTTCCGAACGCATTGGCGAGAGTAAAGCGGGAGACCTTGGTGGAGGAGGTAGTGGTCAGGGCAGTGGTCAAGGAGATCAAGGTCAGTCTGCACGCGCGCAGGCGATCGCAAATCTTCCGGTAACGCCGGACATGCAACGCGAGTTGAGCCAGTACATCCGCAAAGAAATAAAAACACTGCGCAAAGAGGTGCGACGCAAAGCCTTCCGAGCAAGCAAACCGGGATCTGCATATGCTCTCAATCAGCTCTACGGTAAAATCCGACGGTTGAACACACTGCTGTCTGAAATCATGGATGCCTCGGTCGATGTACTCAAGCGACTCTTCATCCGAATCTTCATAGATAAACAGTCGATTTAGTGAATCTCTGAAAAATATCATGGTGAGCTCGTCGAACCATACATTTCTTCTATTGCTTCTATTTCTTCTGCTTCTTTTCATCTTTTTTAGCTTTCCCGCCCCCCTGCTCCTCCAGATACCGCACAATGCCTTCCAGAATATAATCTGCAGCATTGATCGGTTTCATAATAATATTCTCTACTTCCTTGGTAATCGACTCGATTCTCCTGAGGATTTTTCGCAAATCCACCGCAATAAACAGGCAATGATACAGCACGATCACGAGCATGACTGCAACGGTGATCCGCAGATACAGGAGAACATCGCCACTGGTGAGAACCGCTTGCATAGTCTTACCCCCTAGCCTACCGTGAGAATCTTCCATGCGCAATCTACTCCTTCTTCCGCGCCGACTGGCGATCCTCTTGATCGATGTGTATCAAGCGACACTCTCGCCAGATCACGGCCCTCTGAAAGGGCTGCACCCCTATGGATTCTGCCGCCATGAACCGACGTGCAGCGAGTACGGCAAGCGTATCATCCGTGAGCGGGGGCTTTTGATCGGGGGATTGCTGACTCTCGGGAGACTGCTCTCCTGCAACCCGTGGACAAAGCCGACTCCGGAGAAAATACTGAAAATCACCGGTATGTCTTCACAATAATCACCACTATCCGTATCCTAACCCAAGACCTCGACGCGGGTGTCGTATAGTGGCTATTACCTCAGGTTTCCAACCTGATGACACGGGTTCGATTCCCGTCACCCGCTCCACGAAGTACTGCTCACTTCGTTCGCAGACTTCGTGGCTCCGCCACTCGATATTGAGAAACTTCCCAAGAGCAGTACTGAGTGCCGTGTAGTGATCGAGGTGCGAAGCACCGAGATCTACTACCGCGGCTTTTACTTGCAAGTGCATTTACTGCTGGGGCTTGCCCTATAGTGTTGCGAAGCAACTACGATTGGGGCATCCTACACTGCTATGTTTCATGTCTACGTCCTCCACAGCGAAAAAGATGACGGTCTGTACGTTGGATATACGACGAACATCAAGAATCGCTTAAAAGAACACAACGAAGGAAGTGTGATTTCCACAAAGGCCAGACGCTCATTGAAGCTGATATTTCTTGAATCCTATATCAATAAAGGCGACGCAGTCAGAAGAGAAAAATATCTGAAGACCACAATTGGAAGAAAGATGCTGAAAGTAATGCTGAGAAATACTCTGCATGAAACTGTGCAGTCGGCAAACGGTGCCAAGTAGACTAAACAGCAGTACTACATGATCTAAATCCTTAGAGGCGTGCTCATGGACACAAACTCCTAGGAAAGAGGAGCGGGTGTGTATTCTGTCTCATTGTTCTGTGTCGAATACGAGGAATCGGGCATGGTTTCTCGAAAGGCATTCCCTTGCAGCAACCTCCCTAACCCCGCTGAAAATCCTGCAAGATAGAGTGCTAATTCATCGTGTCTATCAGTGAGGCATTGCTGATCTAGCTCTTCGCTTTGCCCCAGAATGTGAAGCCGTCGCAGAGTAGGTTCATGCCTGCCGATCTGCACCCGTACATCTTGGGCAGGGTACGATGTAGTAGCCACACTTCTCTCCACATCATTGGGCTCGCCATTGCGATTGCCAGAGCCGCCCTCATTGAACGGTATTTTCTTCCGCATCGCGATGGGAGAAGGAAGTCCTGATGCACTTCCTACCATTCGTAAAAGATATTTTGAGAGAACGGATTCCCCCTGTTTTCCGAGAACGTAATCGGGATGAGCATCACGTAGCGCCCGAAGCACATGATGGCTAGTGAATGGCATTCTCACTTCCAAAGGATGTATTGCTGATGAGCTGGACGAGGCTCTCAATGCACTCGTCGTTCCGTGAAAGCAGGAAAGGGCTATCCTAGAAGCATCGTTGAGAGGAAAATCATCGAGTTTCTGATGAATGTTCCTACGCATGTCCTCTGGCTTCTGTACACCACTCCGCATTGAATTGTAACCAGCGAATAGTTCATCGGCAGCATCCCCCGAAAGGATGGAGGTAAGTTTGGGAGCAATTCGTTCAATAGAACCAAGCAAGGCAGACATCATGACCGTATGCCGCACCTGCGTTCGCAATATCGGATTTGGGGTAATGAGCCGAGGCTGTGTCGTGAATACTTTCTCCCTCAACAGATGACGCTGTAAGTCGCTGATACTCTGGGGGTGAATGACATGCAGATGACGGGCAGGTTCAAGACCAAGGTTCTCCATCAAAATACATACATTTTGGAGGTCGTTCTCTTCTGAACACTCACCTATATTCGGGTCTCCAAGAGTGAAGACTTTCAGCCTATCCAGCTCTCCTGTTTCCCTCAAAACATGAGCAGCTTGGGTGCAAACGATGCTGCTATCCAAACCACCACTGCACAGCACCCCTACATCCCCCTCTGTGGGAATCCGCAGTCGGGTCGCTTCATAGAGAGCTGCTCTCACATCCTGAACAATTTTCTGAAAGTGTGTTGCAGAATATTCTGTTCCTTCATAAACGTCTCCTGCATCATCTCGGTAGGAAACTGTTTCTTGGCTTCCATCTTTCTGAATCCTCAAATATGCTCCGTTCTTCAAAATATTGATCGGAATGTGTGCAGGAGAATTGAGTCGATCCAAGGCCGCATGAACAACGGCATGTTCAGAAGCCAATACAAACGTGCCTTCAAAATCTGAGTAGAAGCACCCTGCTGTATTGAGCTGGTCAACTACTGCGTACCACTCATCTTTTGCCTTATCGTGAATGAGAAGCGAACCCTGAAAATCTAAATCACGAAGAAAGGATTCTATGCCTTCTGCTTCCAATACCTCCAATGCAAAGTGTACGTCGCTCCGATGCATCCGCTCATCCACGAATTTCCTCTGGGAATGACCGTAGACCTCGCCGTTATAGCAAAGGACATAGCGTTCACCTTGTAACGGGTATTGCCCCTCTGCAACACGTTCCGAGGTCACGGCGAATCTGTTGAGAACCATAGCCGTCTTCCTATTGCTCCAAGTCTCAACACGTCTGTTGCCGCCTGGTTCATGCAAGTTTCCAAGCATTTCCTGCAAGTCAGACCCGCCATTGGTGAGAGCAATTCGGCACATACAATTGTGGGGGAGAGGGACGATTATCGAGTCGCCCCTCTCTCGATGATCTTCTGCATGTCACCTACATTGCTTAACGTTCCGAAGAACATTTCGTGGCTATTGGAACTTGCACCGCTCGTTGGAGTCACAGGGTGGACAGGCTGCACGGTCAGTCCCGACTCTCCCGTTGAGAATCTGTGCCATGTGCCAGGAGTAAGGATGACGAGTTTTCCAGGGAAGAGGTTGAACGGCTGATCAGCACACTCACGTGTTATGCCCGTTTGCAGCGTGCCTTCACCCTGCGTGACATACACAAGCCGCATGTGGGGGTGAATGTGCTCGAAGCCAACCTGCGTCGAGTTCGGTAGCAGTCGAAGCTCGTGCCATGATGGATCGCCCATCATTTCGGCAGGAAAGTGTCTCCCCGCCATGAACTTGTCATCTTTTTCCTCCAAATATCTTGCATGAGCAGGATCGCCGACTTGGATTTTCATACTTGATTGCTCTGGTCCATGCAGGATGCTGAATATAAGCAGCCACGCGTTGGATGCTGTAATTTTGACATTCTCGTTCGCTCCAACAGTGACTCTCGCTCGTAGCCTGCCAGTGGCATTCATGGAAGATTCGTCGCCATTCGCATCTCGAATCACGAGACCTCGCTGATCGCCCTCCGATTCAGCGGATGCTTCAATGAAGTGAGTGCCCTGTCCCAAGGTAGCTACTTTGCGTCCTGATTGAATAATGATGTCTGATTCGAGGCGACCAACGCAGGCAGATCGCAGTGCATCAATCAGAGCATCCTCCCGAGCCTTCTTTGCTGTTGCTCGGTCTTTTTGGGCCACCTCATCATCCTCGACGTCTCCCTGATTCACACAGTCAGTTGGTGATCCATTCCACTGCAATCGCAGATATTCCTCTTGGGCATCTGCTCCGTGCATTGGTAAACGCAGCCTCTCGGCTAAACCACGAACGGCTGCACAAATCTCATCAATATTCCTAGCTTCCATAGCTGAATTGACGGCAAGGATTGCCAGATTAGTTTCATGTACAGGGCTCACAATCAGCTCTGTCTCTCCAAGGAGATTGTGTTCCGTAGACTGGCCGTATTGCGCTTGGAACCTTTGTGTACTCATATATAAATAGGAACTAAATATAAAACTATGTCAATTGTATGGATTAAATATTTGTTGCCAAGACAACAACGTTGTTGCTATAATGGCAACATATGATACTTTCGACTCTGGAAGAACTCGGATTGAGTCCGAACGAAGCCAAAGTGTATGAGGCACTGGTCACCTACGGAGGATCAGGGGTCTCCACCATTTCTTTGCGAGCCAAGGTCAACAGAAGCAATGCGTATGAAACGCTGTATCGCCTGATCGAGAAGGGGCTTATTTATGAAGTGTTTATAGAAAAGGAAACGATCTACGAAGCGGTAGACCCCGATAAATTGATGGAATTGGTCACTGAAAAACAGACGAAGTTACAAGCGGTGCTACCTAAGCTCCATTCGCTCTATCACAAGCATCTCACAACCGAACGTGCGTACATCTTTAAGGGCGTGGAGGGTGTTAAGAACTACCTGCGCGAAGCACTCAAAGTCGGAGAGGATATTTATTCCTTTGCGGCAAAGGGTGCATGGTTCGATCCAAGGCTACAGCCATTCACAGAAGGCTTCTTGAAAGAAGCAAAACGGCGTGGCATCAAGTATCACCACATCTTCGATCATGCGGTGAAAGACGGTCTGCCCGAAGTGCTAAAAGCAGTCGGGAAACCGTATAAATTCCTTCCCAAAGATTTTAACACCAATTCAACAATGGATATCTTCGGAGATCACGTCGTCACCTTTCACGGTTTGGAACTAGGAAAGCTCCGAGACGATCTGACGATCTTCGTTATGGTAAGTCCTGGTCTTGCAGACAGTTACCGTGCTTGGTGGAAGTGCATGTGGGAGCAACTGCCTGAACCAAAGTAAGTAAGGGGCAAAGACTCCTAGTGGGACATATAAGAGTTGTAATAACATGCAGCAACCCGCTCCATGACATTTTAAAATAAATAGTGTATAATGAAGTATGACTATTACTGAAGTTCCAGATGATGAAAGCCTAGAAATAGTGCGACCAGAAGTATCAGCACGACCAGAAATAGGTGAGATTTTAGAATCAGTTAGATTATTACTTACAGATGGCACCATCGAAGATGCAGATGATAGGAAAACTATTGAGGAGGCATTGGCATTTCTAGAAAACCCTACTGAAGATTTTGAGGAGATTAAAAGGCATTTAAAAGATATCGGAATGGTGTTGGCTTATAACTACAGAGAAATCAAAGATCAGCCTCCCGCACTTAACGATATCAATCGCAGATTGTTCACTCTTGCATCTCAACAATGTATCAACCTCATTGAAGCTGAGCTCAAAAATAAGGCATCTGAGAGCCAAAGGCTCCAAGAATTATTAATGACTGCATTGAATTTTACAGGAGTCCTTGTTAAATATTACGATGACAGTGTGTTGCATAGCAGAGTAATTGAAATACAAGAACAATTAGGAGATGAAGTTCTATAGACACAAACTCCTAGCACCGGACCCTACACCTCCACGATCGCCTTGAACCCGCCGTAGCAGAAGCGCTTCATGTCGAAGGGCATCTTTTTCATCATTTGCGGATCGTTCATCGCCGGATCGCTCATCACTTTCTTGTTGACGCTGTCGCGGTGCTTGCGGGACTTGAAAACGATGTAGGCGAAGATGACCGTCTCGCTCGGCTTGAGTTTGAGGAGCTTGTTCAGGGGTGCTCCCATGGGGTTTTTAAGGTCGTCTGCCAGGCACTCCTTGTAATCGAGCGCGCCGTGCTTCATCCATGCTTTCTTGCCCAATTGGGCCATCCGGCGGTACATCTTTATATTCTTCTTCGGTAGAGGGATCAAGAATCCATCGACGTAAGACATGGGAGAATGAGGAAGGAATAGGAGAGGACAACTCTATCATAGCGAGGCTCGCCAGAAAAGTGGCCCGCACAGAGTCTGTATGGCGCTCACTCTGCAAACTGCATTGATTGCCGGATACGCGCAAACCACGCATCAGATGTTTGAAGCGGTGTGATGCCCGGCATGTCCATGTAGACAACATTGGTGTCGATGAATTCCCGTTCCACGATCAGCGTGCGGCCTCCCGTCAGTGACACAAAGCAGAAGGTGATGTTCTCGCCTTCCACACCCAGCGTTGAACACTGTCCGGCTTTTCCACCAAAGTAGAGCGTTACCGGATCGTGCGGTAACAGCATTTTCTCTTTCGCAAGTTCGACAGATGCATCCGTCACAAACATGCTGATCGACCAGTCGATGAACACGGGCTTGCAGTGCTCCCACATGCCGGACTCCGTGCAGCGTATTGCCGGAAGCGCATGGAAAAATCTATATCCATGCAAGGGTGGAACGCTCTGCCACAAGGTTGTTTGCGTTGGTGCGAAGAAATACGGTGCGTCTGGCGGATCAACCCAGAGCCCGAGACTGAATTCCAGTGAGAATGGATAGGTGTAACCCATGCCAAGCGGCTGTCCATCCGTTTCCGGCGTCGGCATGACATACGATGGCTTATGATTGGCCAACCGATAGATCATTTCGGCCATTTCACCGCGCGTGATGAGATGATCGAAAGCCTTGATGGTGGGAGCAACTGCATTCTCTTTTGTGAGAGCAAACACGTAGGGCTTGTACCACAATACTTCTCCGTCGATGGCTGTCTCATCACTTGGATGCGTCGTGATGCCAAAGGATTTTACAAGTATCTTCGCGCCGTTAGCGTAGTTGATATTGAGTGCCGGCTTGAATGTCCCATCGGGAAAGCCGCTGACGATCCCCTTTTCTTTTGCCGCGCAGATGTAGGGCGCATACCATTCATTTTTCGGGACATCGGGAAACGGATTTTCTTCGCACGGTGGCGGAACTGTACGATTACCACTCCCGAGTAACACAAGTTTTGTAAATTCAGCGCGATTGATTGGACGCTCAGGGTGGAAAAGACGTTTTTCTCCCGCGGGTAATACCTCCTGAAGCTCGCCCTCCGCTATCCCTTCGTCATACATCCACTCAATCGCAGGGTAGTACAGATCACATCCATGAAGATCATCATGCTTCCAATCCCAGCCCACCGCATTGCACCCGGTCGTTGCAAATGCAGAGGGAACGAGTAGCGACACACTGAGCACGATTACGGAAGTCAGCAGGCCTTTGAGAGTGTGCGACAGAGCCATGTACTATACTGTACCAATGATGGGCACAAACTCCTATACTCTCCTTGATTTCGGAAACGGAAAACGTTTGGAACAATGGGGCCCATACCTACTTGTTCGACCCGACCCCACGGCTACCGGAGCACCATCGAATCCAAAACTGTGGGACGCCCCCGATGCAGTCTACGAAGGAGAAAAAGGTAAGGGCAACTGGATGCTGCGCTCCCAATTACCGGAGCACTGGACGGTAATGTTTGACGACATCTGTCTTCACGTTCGTCTCGCTCCCTACAAACACACGGGGATTTTCCCCGAACAGGAAGAAAACTGGCGCTGGGCGCGAGCGCGAAGTTCAAAAAGTGAGAAACCACTCACGGTGCTCAATCTCTTTGCCTACACGGGAGGCATGACAATAGCGTTGGCGAAAGACGGCCACGCAGTAACCCATGTCGATGCAACTAAAACAGCCATCGCAGCAGCAAAGGAGAACGCCAAACTGAATCACCTCCCCGACACTTCCATCCGCTGGATACTGGATGATGCTTCGACCTTCGTCGCACGGGAAGTAAAGCGCGGGAAGCAATACGACGCAATCATATTGGATCCTCCTGCCTACGGCCACGCTCCTTCGGGTAAAATTTGGCGCGTCGAACGCGATCTTGCGCCGCTGCTGGAGGGGTGTGTCACTCTCCTAACCGAAAAACCCGCATTCATGATCCTGAACGGCTATGCGCGTGGTGACACGCCGGACAGTTTTCGGCGCCTGCTCACGGGCGTCATCAAGAAGAATAATCCTCATCGAACATTCAACATTGAAACGAAAGAAACGAAACTAAACAGTGTAAATGGGCAAACCCTCTCCACGGGGATCGTCGCCCGCGTGGCATTTGGATGAACATGCGGCTGATTCTCGTTGCTGCTAAAAGCCGCCCGCTACTGGCGGGCGGCTTCTTCTGTTGAACATATTAATCTCCGATGATCGGACGGAACTGGTGCTTCTGAATCTTCTCCCATCCGCCCCAGTTGCAGTTCACCGTGATCGTCTCATTGGGGCCGCCGGGACAGCTCGCTGACCCGCCGCAGATTACATCGCCACAAGGCGTTCCCGTACAGACCGGCGGAGTCTGATTCACCGAGATGCTGTACTCGCCGATGCAGGAACATCCGTTGATCGTTGCAGTCTGCACACTGATATTCGCACCCGAAACACAGGAGTACCCCTGCAACTCCGAGAGGATCGCGTTGCTGTGATCCGTGTTCGGCCCACCGTAATTCTGCCCCATACACACGGTTTCACAGTCCTGCTTACACTGGTAACACGTCACCCCACTCTCCGAGCCGACAGTGTTGCAACCGTTTTGACAGGAATCCGGGCACTCGTTTTTATACGTGCCACTCGG
Organism: uncultured Candidatus Peribacteria bacterium; assembly: GCA_964348745.1. Taxonomy (GTDB): domain Bacteria; phylum Patescibacteriota; class Gracilibacteria; order Peribacterales; family Peribacteraceae; genus CAYGDT01. Next base: position 5,343 of record CAYGDT010000016.1, on the reverse strand, counting down.
GCAATTCACGACCGTGCAACTGTAGCAGCCGTTATTGTCCGCCGAACATGTGCCGCCCTGCTGACCACACTGCGAATCGCAGGCAGACTTCTCCGAGGTTGTGCCACTCGGACAACTCGGTACGGTGCTCGTCACCTTGCAAGAGTAACAAGCGACATCATCATTTCGCGTGTAACTCTTTTCACACGTACCGTCGCAGGAAGATTCGCATGCGCGGAGTTCCATGGTCGGACTATCGCAGAACTCCAAGTTGTCTTGCGGCGAAATGCATTCGTAGCACTTCGTGCCGTTGCTCAGCGTAGATGTCTTCGTGCAAGTGCCGAAGCATTCTTGCTTACACTGTGCTTCGGTCTCGGAAGGCGGATCGCACTTCGGTACAGTGGATTGAACGGAAGATTTTGAAGAAGAGGGAGAAATAGAGGAAGAGGAAGTGGAAGAAATAGAAGTAGAAGTAGAAATAGAAGAAGTAGAAGAAATAGAGGATGAGGAAGAAGAAGCTTCAACCTCCGGAGGATCGCATTCATCTTCGAAACACTCATCTGCCTCGTTCGCATCATCATCGGAAACATATTCCTCATCGCAGAACAGACCGAACCAGTCGCAGAGGAACCCACCATCACCCGTGTCGTCGCTCACAGCGACGTTCATTTTGCCTTCCTGTAGTTCATCGCAAAGCCAATTGTCGAGAACTGGAATCATACAGCCGATCTCTTTGTTCTTCTGCTTGCAAGCGTAGCAGGCAGCTCCGTCATTTGACTTTGCTTTTTCTTCACACTCGCAGTTTCCGTCTGTCTCGCACCGTGCCTTATCGAAAACTGTTCCCGCGGGACACATGTCGATATGCGGCGGCGGACAGATACCGCAGTCTTCGATGTAGACGGTGTTGCCCTCCTGCCAGGCGCGGACGCCGGACTTCGTGCATTTATCGATGCATGATTGCTCGCAACGTGACATTGAAACTGCCGGAGAGACACACTCCTGTGGTACATTAATCGTCTCTTGACGGGCATCTTTGTCCTTCGTGGAGACAGTGCCCGCATCGTCATCAAAATCAAGTCCTATGGGGAAAATAAAATTGCTGAAATCCGGCAGAAGCACCTCTGGGTCTTCGTCGTCATCCACAAGCACGCATTTCTTCTCACATTCCGCTAGATCGCGCATCAGATATTCCAGCACCGCCCGGTGCGCTGCGATGCCCCCTGCCAGATCGATCAGTCGCTCGTTATTTGCCGTAATTGTCGCATTGAGATTGTCGATCGCTGGCTGCGTACGATCGATGACATCCTGCAGTTCAGCCTCCATGGCATCCTTGATCCGATTCAATTCCTCGCGAACGGAAGGATCGTTCATTGATTTTCCCCATTCAGACTCAACCTGCCGAGCAGTGAGATCCCCAGACTTGTATGCCGACCAAAGTCGCGCATTTCGGACATTCATCGCCGCATAATCCGAAGAATCGACGGTACTCCCGTCGGGTAGTTGTCCGGAACTTCGCGGATTCTTCATGGCATCCAGTGCATTCTGTGCTTCGCGTTGGATGTCTCGGACCGTCTGCATGTCGCGATATGCCTGATCAACTTCGGCTTGCAAATCGGCTTTCTCCTGCTCAAGTTCATTCAGCGATGCTTCGGTCTCCTCGATCTGTTCGCGAATCGGATCGCAAATGCGACAGCGAATCGGCGGCAGCTCGATACCGGAGAATATATCGAAGAAGCTGCTCGGCACGGTTCCCATCATTTCTTCGGTATTCAGCCCCATCGATTCCTGCATGCGGTCCTCCTCTTCCGCTCCAGTCTGTCCTAATCCGTCGAGGAAGTCGTCTATTTCGGCAAACGGATCTTGATCTTCTTCATCAAACAACCCTCCGAAAAAATCGAACAGACCATCGAGAAAACTCTGTTCCTCTGGAGTGAGCTTATAGTCTTCGATGACATGCACATCTTCTTCCGTACAGCGGTCATTGCAATCCTTCAGCGATGCAATCAACTCTTCTAAACGGACCGTCAGTGCTTCGAGATCCGCAAAAAGCTTCTTTCCCTGGTCATTTAAATTCGAGCGGGTTTGCTTCGCGTTTTTCATGATATCTTCAGTACGCTCGATGCTGTCTTTAAGCTCCTCTCGGATAATCTCCTTGAGTAATGAAAGATCCTCGGCAACCTCGGGGTCGTCAAACGACTTTCCGATCTCTTCGCTGTATTCCTGCGACGTCATTCGACCGCCTTTGTACGCCTTCCAGAGGTTTGCATTGCGACGACGCAGTGCGGCATGGTCGCTTGAGTCGTACCGACGTCCTTCGCTTTCTACGAAACTCTTGGGGTTGTTCATCTCTTCGATCTGCTTCCTCGTGTCTTCCAGCATACGTTCCGCGTCGCTGATCACGTCATCGATCATGCTGATGGAGCTGTCGATAACATCAAGCTGGAACCGCAGGGCGGCCATACTCTTTTCCACATCGGCTATCTCGGCAGCTATGGCTTTGCAAGGATCGCACTTTGCATCCGGCACTGTCGACAGCTCTATAAAGACATCAAAGAAACTGTCGATGGCAGGTGGAATCTCCGGATCTGAAATATCGAAACCCTGCGCAGATGCAAAAGACGGACTACAGAGAAACGTTGTCACAAGTGCGGCAACCAAAAGCTGACGTAGACTCTTCATAGGGATGGGTGAAATGTCAAAGATGACATACACTCTGACAAAAAAACGGTATGAATTCCAGATTACGATGAACTCAAACGTTATTCAGTATGAACACCATTTCAGACTGTAGATGATCGTGGACATTCTCACTTCTACAGCGCCCCCAAATCCAATTCCTCCTGAATTTCAATTTGCGAGAGAAATTCATAATCATGACTAACCATGATCATTCCGCCCTCGTATGCGTTCAATGCATCGGCAATCACCGGAATATGGCGAAAATTGATATGATTGGTGGGTTCATCGAGAATGAGGAGCGTGGGTTTTTGAAGCATGAAACGGGCAAAGCAGAGGAGCCCCTTTTGACCTTCGGACAGTGAGCCCACGTTATTTTGCACCTTGTCTCCCGGGAGCAAAAAGCGTGCAGCGGTTGCAAAGATATCCTGGCGGTTTGGCTTTTCCATGACTTCCTCGAGCGTTTCATACACGGTCTTTTCCATCGGGAGCCCCGAGAAATCCTGTCGGTAATACCCCATGTTCACGCCCGGCGTAAGCACGGCTCCCTTTTCCTTGCCGGAGGCCAGGCTTTCGAGGAGCGTACTTTTTCCGATTCCGTTCGGACCGGTGATCAGTACGCGATAGCGCTTCCGTACGGTGATCTCAACGTTCTTTTTTACGGGCTTATGTTCCTTGATGACTGTTACAGAAGTGATATGCACGAGGGGTTTGCTGCATTCGGTGATATCGATCGTGAAGGGAGGGATCGTTTTTTCCTCCTGACGCACATCCACCTTATTCTCTTCCGCTTCTTCCACTGCACTGCGCATTTTGCTCGCAAGTTTGCGCATCTTGCCGCCTTTGTGCGAGAAGAAATTTATCTTCTCCTTCTGATCGATGATATCTTTCTCCATGCGAGCGTTGAGGCGCTGCTCACGTTCAATTTGCGCTTCAATCTGCTCCACGACATCAAAATAGTCCCCAACGTATTGCTCTATCTTGTGCCTGAATTGGTCGAGATGGAGCACGCCATGCGTGAATCGATTCAGGAAAGCGGCGTCATGGGAAATCACGATACAGGTCTTCTCATAGTCGATCAGAAACTGCGTGAGATGGTCGATGCCCTGAGCATCAAGATTGTTGGTCGGCTCATCGAGAAGGAGAATATCTGGCTTTTGGATAAGAGCGTACGCCAGTAGCAAGCGCGCTTTTTGGCCTCCGGAAAACGCGGAGACTTTTTTCGTCAATGGAGCATGCAAATGCACGGCATCGAGAACAAGGGCGATGTGCTTTTCGATGTCGTATTTCTTTTCTTTAAACGCTCCGGCAAATAGCTGCAGTACAGTCATTTCCAAGTCTTCCTTTGCAACGACCTGAGCGGCAATACCGATCGTGGTGCCGTGCTTGATGTGTATTTCGCCTTCCGTCGGTCGAATTTCGCGCATGATCATCTTAAAGATCGTGCTCTTGCCGGCGCCGTTTTGTCCGACGATTGTGAGCTTGGTATTTTCGTGAACCGAAAAACTTGCCTGTGTCAGTATTGGTTTTTTGTGATCGTAGTGAAACGACACGTCCTGAAACCGCAAGATGACGTCTCCGTGATTCATAGAGGAAGGAAGTGATACGATGCACCAGTGTATGCGGAATTGTTATCCGGTGGTAGGGATTCTTTTGTATATATGCGACGCAGTATGCAAATATATGCGCAAACTGTAGAAACAGCATGCTGCCGCATACCACAACGCTTTGCTATACTCCTTCACAAGCGGGATGAGTACCCCGCTGCACTGCGGGATTAGTACAGTGGTAGTACGCGAGCTTCCCAAGCTTGAGACGCGGGTTCGATTCCCGTATCCCGCTCCATCCGGCTTCGCTCCACTCATCACAACACCACGCCCGTCAAATACATCATTCGCTCTTCATTTGGGAATTTTTCTATGGCGTACCGGAGCATGGTGCGCGGCATGGTTTTGTAGCGAAGTTTAAGAAATTTCCGAAGCGATTTCTCATCGCGTTTTCCTGCTTCCCGAAGCATCCAACCCACTGCCTTGTGTATGAGATCATGTGGATGAGAGCGGAGTATGTTTGCAATGTGAAAGGTGTACGCGCACTGCCCCTCCTTGATAAATGCATAGGTTGCAACAATGGCAATACGCTGGGTCCATAGGTGATCCTTTTTTGCGAATTGATCTAACAGTGAGCGATCACGACTGAGAAGATGAATCCCGAGTATTTGGTAGGCGGAGGCATCGACCAGATCCCAGCTATTGATCCAGGGGATACTTTTGACATACAGATCAACGACTGTTTTTCGTACTGCCTCATCACCCCTTTGAAATCGATCCACCAACACAAACACGGCGAACAACCGGCACTCATGCACAGGATCATGCAAGAGCTGCTCTATAGTCTGCAGCGAGGATTCCTGATACTTTTTGGCTAGAGATCGCAATTGAGGAACGCTGACTCCGATAAACCGGTCTCCCTCCCCGTACTCACCACTGCCACACTTAAAAAAACGCCGAGATACTGCCGCTCGTTTTTTGTTTGATAGTTTTTCAAGATCTTGTTTCACTGCAGCGGCATTCATGCATTCAGTGTATCAAAGCACTCATACAAATATGCATGTAGGCAAAGAAGCATCTGTAAAACGTATAGATTCGCTAAGGCAAAGCACATTCGCCCGTTCCAACAGATGAATAAATC
>CAYGDT010000015.1:0-20007 GCA_964348745.1 uncultured Candidatus Peribacteria bacterium | reverse complement strand
ATATATAATTGCAGGCTATGGAACATAGCTTTTTCTGGATACCAGCTTATGAACAATGCTACACTTCCTTAACATGGAAGCCACAAGAAGAAATTGGCAGGCATTAAAACCACTTGCACATGCTGGCATAGGGATATTGGCTGGGGTAGGACTGGCTGAACTTGTAGACTGGAGAGAGCCTGGTACTGTTGATGCAATGCAAATCCATCTACGAGATGCTCTTGCAGGAGCACTAGGTTATGCTGTTGGAAGTGCACTCTATAATCGATCAATAAGATCAAAGTCATCCAATGATTCCTCAGAATAGGCTGGATAGCTGTCCGTGGATTTGTAAAATTGGAAATAACCAGAACGGAAAATTTCCTGATTTCAAATTCTTTCGACCATCCAAGTCTTATGAAGTATAACGGTGAACTCGTGCGTATGCTCAAAGAAGAAAATCCTACTTCTTCTTCGCCTGCGTGAAATCCAGTTCCACGGGTGTTTCACGGTCGAAGATCAGCACGTTGACTGAAATCTTTCCTTTGTTGATGTCGACAGAATCGACCGAGCCTTCGTAGTTTTTAAACGGACCATCCACGATGACCACGAGATCGCCCACTTGGAAGTCGCTTTTAAACTTCGCTTCCTGCTCACCGACACGACGTTCGATGACGCCGAATTCTTCCGGAGTTACCGGAACAGGGATGTTTCCCGATCCGACGAAGCCCGTGACGTTCGGTGTGTTACGCACCAGATACCACGATTCATCGGTCACGATCATGTCGATGAGGACGTACCCGGGAAAGAGTTTCTTCTCTTCCTCCTGCGGTTCTCCCTTGCGGAAGGTCAGCTGTTTTTCCTTCGGAACCTGCACTTCGAAGATGTAATCTCCCATACCGAAACTTTCGATACGCTGCCGAAGGGCTTCTGCCACTGCATCTTCATAACCGGAGTACGTGTGTACCACGTACCAATTTCTGCCCGCGGAAGGATCTTGTTTTCCCATATTAGTAGGTGAGCGATAACATGAATCTCACCAGAGAAGAGAGCGCATAATCAATAAAGCCGAAGATGCTGGCCATGATCACTGTAAAGCCGATAACAATAACGCTCAGACGAATCGCCTGATGACGTGTCGGCCACCTTACTTGGTGAAGTTCCGCGATGGCTTCGGTGATGTATTGTCCGATTTTCATAGGGTTACGGTTCTTATCAAAAAGCCCCTCCCAGGGACGATGGATACAGTATACGCCGGTTTTGAGCAGGCGCAAGGGAAATCCTCTGCATCCTCCTTATAATCCATACTCCGGAGCCTCCAGCGCATGTGCCTTATGAATCGGCAGAGCGACAATCCAGACCCGACCGAGGATTTTATCCTGCTCTACGTAGGGGACGGGGTTGCCGTCTTCGTCGCGAAAGCTGCGCGAATCTAAACTGCCTTGTCGATTGTCACCAAGAAGGAAGTAGTGCCCTTCCGGTACAATAAAGGTTTCCGGCGTGGCATTGCCTGAACTCGGAGGTGCCTGGAACGTGCGTCCGGCATTCTGGTTGTTTAAGTATGGCTCGCTCAGCTCACTGAGTTGATTTGCGTCTGTGGGTTTTACAAACACAAGCCCATTTTCAATCACGACGGTATCGCCCGGCATGCCGATGACACGTTTGACGTAGGGCGTGCTCGGAGCGCTCGGCGGCCGGAAAACGACAACGTCACCGCGCTGCGGGTCGCCGGTGTAGTACGCAAGTTTATTGATGATGATGTATTCCTTATGCTCCAGCGTCGATACCATGGAATTGCCCTCTACCTGAAAAGGGGAGACAAGAAACGTCCGTATGGTTGCAACAACACCCACGATAATGATGATATTCAGAAGTACATCAAGGAGGTGAAACCATAACCCATGGCGTTGCATGTTTAGCATCCATGGGAGTATAGGGAATATTCGACTCCTGGTCTAGGCAACAATTGCCATAGTGAGCATTCGATACATCCAGTATTATGTCGTCATGTACGGTGCTCGTCTGTTTCTACGGCATATCGACGATGATGAAGAAATCGTGCGTATCGTGCACAAACATTGGCTCCTTGGTGTGCGTTCTCTCATCTGGCCGGTGGCTACTTTTCTTGCTTCGTGCATGTTTGTTGTTATAGCGGGGCGCTCCGTCTTGTTGTACGCGTCCGCGCTTGCCGGAGTTGCGTCGCTCGTTTGGATGCTGCGCAATTTCTACGATTACTACCTTGATGCATGGATCATCACCAGTAAGGGCATAATTGATGTCGAATGGTTTGGATGGTTTCATCGCCAGAGTTCACGCGTGCTCTATAGTGATATTCAGGGAGTCTCCTACGAGATTCAGGGTGTTCTTGGCACGGTACTTCGGTATGGAACAATATCGGTTGAGAAGATTTCGACGGGGAGTACCATTTCTCTGGCGTTTGTATTGCATCCACGCGCGGTAGAGTCTCTGATTCTCAAGTGCATGGAAGGGTATCTTCATAGTAAAAATCTGACGGATGCCAAGCACGTACAGGAAATCCTCTCGCAGATCATTGCACGGGAGGTGAATCTGGAACAGTTTGAGGAAGAAGATGCAAAAGATGCAGATGATGCAGAGGATGACGAAGAGTGATTCGTTGTGAGTTTGTCCCGCTAACCGATCACCAATCACCGATCACTGATCACCAATCACTGATCACCAATCACCAATCACCAATCACCGATCCCTGCTACACTGATTTCATGAAACCAGTACTTGCAATCTTTGGCCTAGGAAATCCCGGTGCGCAGTATGCGTCGACGCGTCATAACGCGGGCTACCTTGCGGTTGATGTGCTTTGCGATAACTTTGGGGATGGTGCGTGGACGGACAAGCCGAAGTTCCTTTCGTTTGTTTGCGAAGCGCGTATCGGTGTTGCTCCGGTGCTTCTTTTAAAACCAAAGACATACATGAACCTCTCTGGCGATGCAGTGCGTAAGGTTGTCGAATTTTACAAAATCGATCCTGCTACTCAAGTCCTCGTGCTTTCCGATGACATTGATATACCGGCTGGGCAATTGCGTTTTCGACAGAGAGGAGGCCCGGGAACGCATAACGGACTGAAATCCATCGTCGATATCTACGGTGAAGAATTTCCGCGTATTCGTATAGGTATTGGACCGCAACCTTTGCAGGAAGACCTAAGCAACTGGGTCCTGAGTGCGTTTGGCAACGAAGAGTTGCGTATCATCACAGAGTCATTGCGAAGCCTCCCGCAGATGGTGAAGGAGCATGTTTTGGGATAGAGCTTCCTTAGAAGAAGAACCGTCTGCCGAGCAGTCCGCCCAAACCAAGACCGGTGAACATCGTTGTCAGCCAGACAATCAGCGCGAGGTTTCCTGCCGTTTCGCCGGATGCATCTTCGGAGTTTTGTCCACCATTGACGCTGGCAGTCAGTGAGTCTTGCGACTTACCAAAGCTCTTCAGGAAACCGCCGAGACCCGTTTGCGGAGGTGTCGGTACGACAATCAAGTGGTCGTCGCTGCGAACGATGGATCCTGCGCGGACCGTCGCGGTATTACGCACCTGCGTTCCGTGCGTGACGCCTGCGTTCAAGCGGGCGCGGTAGCGGACAATGGTCGTCGAGTTTGCGCGCAGCGTGCCGAGGTTCCATGACAGATTTCCACCGGCGTCCGTTGCTCCACCCGGATCGCTGATGGCGATGAGAGTTTCGGGATAGTCATCGGTCAGCATCGCACTTGCGATGTCGGTCCCGCCGGTATTCCGGATGGTGATCGTGTAGGATACGATGCTTCCGGCAAGTGCTTCCGTGACATCTGCGGATTTATCGATCGTCAGATCAGGAGTACCCTGCGGAGGAGGCGGCGGAATGTAATCGTCGCAGTTATTGCGAACGCGCGTGATCTCCGTGTCACTTTCACCGCCGCTTTCTGCCACCTGCAGACGCACGGTGTCTCCGTCGCGGATCGTGGTGTTTACGCGGACAGTCAGGCGAATGGTGCGACTGCTATTGCGATTGACATTGATATTGTTCCATTCCACGCGGTCATTGCTGCGCTCTCTACCACTGTCGCTGGCACTCTGGAAGTCCGTCGCACTGTCGAGAAGTGCGATGACATCGACGTCCTCGTTGCTGTTTCCGGAGTTCGTCAGACGGATTTCGTACTCGAGTACGTCATCAGTGCAGACATCGATCGGATCCGGGTCATCGTCAACGCTGATACTGATATCTCCGTTTTCCTCTTCCTCCTCCTCTACAACATCTGTTGTATCGTCGTCACAAGGTCCGCTTGTGACACATGCGGTATTGCGAACGGTGTAACGGCCGGTGATGTTCGAGTCGGTATTCACGCGCATGGTCAACGTCTTGCTTGCGCCTGCAGCGAGATCAAACGTCCATGTCACGGTGTTACCATTTCTGGAAGCACTGTCACTTGCCGAGACGAAAGTCGTGCGGCTTGGTACGGAATCGGTCACGGTGACGTTGGTCGCATTCGTCGTGCTGATATTCCGAACAGTGATCAAGTAATTCAGCGAGTCACCGGGAGAAACCTCTGTTTCATTATCGGTCTTTTCAATTGTGAACTGTGGCGTCCCGCCGCCGTTTTGCTGGTTTTTAAAGGTAACAGTGGTGCAGCCGCTGCCCGCAGGGACGCTCACCTGTCCGCTTACCGGTGTAACGTTGATCTGTGTCCAGCCGGAAGGAATTGTTTCGGAGACAGTGTGCGTTCCTACCGTAACGTTATTAAAGCGTGCGTTGCCGCTGCTATCGTTGACTACGGTCTGCGATCCGCCGTCCAGACGGAAGGTAAACTGCGTTACCGGCGTGAGGACTGTGCCGTTTGGGTTGAACGTCTCCTTCTTCACATCGATACAACCGGTCACGGTGTCAATAATGACAACTGTTTCATCGTCATCACAGTCACCGTTTTGAATGCAGACCTCGTTATGGATAACGTCACCGTCTTCTACGGAATTTTTTACGGTCGCCTGCACGGTCAGCGTTTCGCTGTCTCCGGCGTCTATGTCAATCGTCCAGGTCACTTTGCCGTTGCTCAGTACGCCACCGTCGCTCGCCGAGACGAATGTGACATCCGCTGGAAGCGTATCGATGATCTCTACATTCGTAGCATCAGATGCACTCGTATTGGTCACTGTGATCGTGTAGGTGAGCGTCTCACCCGCTTTTACAGTCGTTCGGTTGTCCGTTTTCTCGATCGTCAGCGTCGGGCAGTCGACAGTTGAGATGAACTCATCGTCATTGTTTCCGGTAATCGGATCTTCAGTCGTCGACCAAACTTCGACCTCGTTGAGGATGGGCTTGGCACAGAAAGCGTTTGCCGGAACATTGAATGCGATGGCGAAGGATCGGCTTGTACCGCTTGCAAGATCGAACCCGCTGCACGTGACAATTGTGTTATTCAAGTGACACAACGGATCTGAATCGCTTGCATTGAATGTCAGCGGCGTCGTATTCGCTGTGTTTTGAATCAGTACGCTCGGGACAGTGTCCGTGATGGTGATGTTCTGTGCTGCGTCTGGTCCTACATTCGTTACCATTACTTGGTACGTTATGGTCGTTCCGCGCGAAATCTGCGCCGGACCTGTTTTCTTTACTTTGAGATCCGCTTTTGGTTCCGGGCACTCGACAGGTGTCTGTACGATATTCGTGTTGCCGTCGAGGTTGTTACTTCCGAGGAATACGACGTACGCTTGATTACTGATCTTCCCTCCGCATGGAGCGAACGTATTGACGTCGAACACCAGAGTGTATGTATCGGTCTGACCTGCAGCAATCGCGGTATCACCGCACTTCACCTGATTGCCTTGCAGGAAGCAGCGACTGTCGCTTTGCGTCGCATTGAATGTCAGGCCTGTCGGCACGGTATCCGTTACCATCGTGCCACTCAAGCTCACCTGTCCGGTGTTACGAATTGCGATGTCATAGCTCAGTTGCTGGCCGGGAGTCACCGTGGTTTTATTCGCGGTTTTGGTTGCAGTGAAACTCGGTGTTTGGCATGCACTGATGACGGTTTGTACGGTATTTGTTCCCGCAGTTACGCCGACAGCGGCAGCACCGGCAACGTTGAGGATTGTCTTGCCGCACTGCGTATTGGTGTCAACGTTGAACGCGAGTGTAAACGTATTTTGTCCTCCAACCGGAATGCTCGGTGTTGTGCAGATAATACTCTGTCCCGACTGATCGCAGCGCGCGTCGCTTGCGGTGTCTATGTACTGCATTCCGTTCGGAATCGTATCGTTGATGACGACGCTTGCCAGAGGCGTCTGCCCGGTATTTCGTACGGTGATTCCGTAGATGATCTGTTGCAGACCGGAGCCGCCTGAAAGCGTAACGCGATCAACGGTCTTGGTAGCCTGCATGCTGGTGCTCAAGCAATCAACCCGCACCGCAATCTCATTGCTCCAGTTCGTATCCGCATTGCTTGCCGTCACCTCCGCGGTGTTGTGGATGGTTGCGTTGCACACGGCATTCGTATTCACCGTGAAGCGCATCTCGATGAGCCTCGAAGCGCCTGGAGCCAATTCGAATACTCCACACGACACGATGCCGTTGATCAGATTACAGAGCGGATCGCTCAGCGCATCGTTGTAGGTGAGGTAGGGCGGGACAGGATCGGTCACCGTCACATTGTGTGCAGGACCGTTGCCCGTGTTCTGTGCCGTAAGGAAGTACGACACGCTGCCATCGGGGTGCACCTGCGTTGCCGATACGTTCTTAAAGAGCTTTAGATTCGGCTTGGGACAGACGATATCGGTGTAGACGACTCCTGTGTTATCCACCGTTACGCCACCCAGCAACACCTGTGCACTGTTAAGGATGCGTCCGTTGCATGGAGCACTGTCATTGACTGTAAATGCCAACGTGAACGTCGTGCTCTTGCCTGCATTCAGGTTGAACGGTCCGCAGGTCAGTACGTTTCCGGCAATGCTGCAGCGACTGTCACTGCCGATTGCATTGAACGTTAAGCCCGTTGCGATGGTATCGCTGACCGTTAAGCCCGTTGCATCACCTGCGCCGGTATTGTTCACCGAGATGACGTACGTCAGGCTGTCGCTTGGCGATGCCACGGTGCGACTCACGGTTTTCTCTGCGGAGATATCCGGATTGCCGCAATCTACGAGCACGGCATGCGTGTCATTGTCCACAGAGATTCCGTCGCCATCCCGAACGGTTGCATCGTTATACACCGTCTGTTTGCAGAGTCCCGTTCGTGGAACGCTGAACGTCATCGTGAAGGATTGCGGTACATTTGGCTGCATGTTGCCGAGCGCGCAGGAGATCGTGTTGCCGCCTAAGGAACACGAAGCACCGCTGGAACCGACGAACGTGAACGGAAGACTGCCGAGCGGCGTTCCTGTTGCTGTCGTAAAGACATCCGTCACATTCACCGCACGCGCGATACCGTTGCCATCATTGATTGCCGTGAAACTGTAGGTTACGTTCCCTCCGGCATCCACGGACACGGGTCCGTCTTTGACGATTGTCAGATGCGGCGCCAGACACTCCACCTTCAAGCTTGTTTGATTGCTTGATACCTGCGGAGCATTGAAAGCGCGGGTCTGTGCCGTATTGAAGATATTGCCGTTACACGGAGCGCTATCGAGCACCGTGAATGCCAACTGGAAGTCGCGGGTTTGTCCTGCAGTTAGATCGAATCCGCTGCACGTGACAGTGCCGGACTGCAGATCGCAGAGCGCATCGCTCTGTGCGTCTTCGTAGCGCAGGTTGAAGGGGACGGTGTCCGATACCGTTACGGCACTGGCTTTCTCGGATCCGGTGTTGCGTACCCGTAGCGTGTACGTGACGATCTCTCCCTTATATGCGATCGATTTATTCTGCTGCTTCTCGATGGTGAGCGTGGTTTGGGGGCAGATGATTTGCACCGCAATCTCATTGCTCCAGTTCGTATCCGCATTGCTTGCCGTCACCTCCGCGGTGTTGTGGATGGTTGCGTTGCACACGGCATTCGTATTCACCGTGAAGCGCATCTCGATGAGCCTCGAAGCGCCTGGAGCCAATTCGAATACTCCACACGACACGATGCCGTTGATCAGATTACAGAGCGGATCGCTCAGCGCATCGTTGTAGGTGAGGTAGGGCGGGACAGGATCGGTCACCGTCACATTGTGTGCAGGACCGTTGCCCGTGTTCTGTGCCGTAAGGAAGTACGACACGCTGCCATCGGGGTGCACCTGCGTTGCCGATACGTTCTTAAAGAGCTTTAGATTCGGCTTGGGACAGACGATATCGGTGTAGACGACTCCTGTGTTATCCACCGTTACGCCACCCAGCAACACCTGTGCACTGTTAAGGATGCGTCCGTTGCATGGAGCACTGTCATTGACTGTAAATGCCAACGTGAACGTCGTGCTCTTGCCTGCATTCAGGTTGAACGGTCCGCAGGTCAGTACGTTTCCGGCAATGCTGCAGCGACTGTCACTGCCGATTGCATTGAACGTTAAGCCCGTTGCGATGGTATCGCTGACCGTTAAGCCCGTTGCATCACCTGCGCCGGTATTGTTCACCGAGATGACGTACGTCAGGCTGTCGCTTGGCGATGCCACGGTGCGACTCACGGTTTTCTCTGCGGAGATATCCGGATTGCCGCAATCTACGAGCACGGCATGCGTGTCATTGTCCACAGAGATTCCGTCGCCATCCCGAACGGTTGCATCGTTATACACCGTCTGTTTGCAGAGTCCCGTTCGTGGAACGCTGAACGTCATCGTGAAGGATTGCGGTACATTTGGCTGCATGTTGCCGAGCGCGCAGGAGATCGTGTTGCCGCCTAAGGAACACGAAGCACCGCTGGAACCGACGAACGTGAACGGAAGACTGCCGAGCGGCGTTCCTGTTGCTGTCGTAAAGACATCCGTCACATTCACCGCACGCGCGATACCGTTGCCATCATTGATTGCCGTGAAACTGTAGGTTACGTTCCCTCCGGCATCCACGGACACGGGTCCGTCTTTGACGATTGTCAGATGCGGCGCCAGACACTCCACCTTCAAGCTTGTTTGATTGCTTGATACCTGCGGAGCATTGAAAGCGCGGGTCTGTGCCGTATTGAAGATATTGCCGTTACACGGAGCGCTATCGAGCACCGTGAATGCCAACTGGAAGTCGCGGGTTTGTCCTGCAGTTAGATCGAATCCGCTGCACGTGACAGTGCCGGACTGCAGATCGCAGAGCGCATCGCTCTGTGCGTCTTCGTAGCGCAGGTTGAAGGGGACGGTGTCCGATACCGTTACGGCACTGGCTTTCTCGGATCCGGTGTTGCGTACCCGTAGCGTGTACGTGACGATCTCTCCCTTATATGCGATCGATTTATTCTGCTGCTTCTCGATGGTGAGCGTGGTTTGGGGGCAGTAGACGGTTGTCTTTACCGTGTTCGTGTAGGCATCCAGTCCACTTTGTCCGGTGATCAACACGTATGCAGTGTTGTTGAGTTCTGCATTGCATTGCGCGGTTGCTGTAACATCAAATTTCAGTCGGAATGTATCGGGTTGCCCTATACCGATCGCACCTCCCGTGCATCGGACTGAACTTCCCTGCAGAGAGCAGCGTGTGTCGCTACCCGCAGCGTTGAATGTCAAGAAAAACGGTACGGCGTCTGTTATTTGCACGCCTTGCAGAACCACGTTTCCGGTATTGCGCACGATAATGTCATAGGAGAGCGATTCACCGGGGCGCACCTGGATTTTATCCACAAGTTTTTGTGTCGTAAACGATGGGTTCGGACAGAACACGTCTACCGTTGCATTATTGGTCCACGTGGGGTCTGCATTGCTTGCGGTCACTTCGCCGGTGTTGGAAATCGTTCCTGTGCATGGAGCGGTGCTGAGTACTTTAAACACGAGATTGATGTCTCGCTTTGCTCCGGCTGCGAGATCAAACGTGCCACAAACGACGTTGTTGCCGACTTGATTGCAGAGCGTATCGGCACTTGCGTCGATGTACTGCAAATGATTTGGAATGGTGTCGGAGACCGATACTCCCGTCGCGTCGGTCGTGCTGGTGTTTTCTACATTGATGGTAAACGTGACAAAGTCATTCGGCGATACTACGGTTTTGTCCGCAACTTTCTTGGCCTTGATGACTGCTTTCGGGCAGTTGACGTTCACCGAGTGGCTCGCGGATGCGTCGCCGTTTCCGTTCACCGGTCCGCTGTCAACGTATGCCGTATTCTTCACGACTTTGCCGCAGTACAGGTTACTGATCGGTACAAGGAACGTTATCGTGAATGTCTTGCTTGCTCCTGCTTGAATATCTCCCAGAGAGCATGCAACTTTTGTGCTTGAGGCGGTACATGTCGCACCTGCAGCGCTCTGATATTGGAACGGGAGGGGAACCGTCAGCGGGACGCCGAAGCTGTTGAAGAAGTGATCATCAACGTATACGTTCGGCGCAACACCCAAACCTTGATTGTTTACAGTGAAGGTATAGACAATCTGGTCACCCGTTGTCACTTGGCTCTGTCCGGTTTTTGTAATGCGAAGATCAGGTCCGGGACAGGTGATGCTCGTCGTTGCCCAGTCCGATGTATCTTCCAATGCGTTGTTGTTTAAGATAACCGAAGCATAGTTATTGATGGTTCCGTTGCACGGTGCACTCGAATTGACCGTGAAGACGAGAACAAAACTCGTATCTCTTCCGGCCAGCAGATCGAACGGACCGCATGTGATTATTCCACTGCTTACTTGGCAACGGGTATCGCTCGCGGATGCGTTGTAGGTTAGACCCGTCGGGATCTGGTCGGTGACCCTGCGACCGGTTGCAGCGCCGTTGCCGGTATTTTCCACCCTGATCGTGTAGAGCAGTGTGTCACCGGGGACCGCGGAGGATCTGTTAACGGTTTTTGTCACATTGATATTCGGCTGCGGACATGCACTCACCGTCGTACTCACACTATTGGTCGTGACACTGGAGGTCTGGCTCGTGCCGACAGTTGCAGTGTTGTAGATGGTCTGGTTACAGACTGTATCCGTATTTATATCAAACTTCAGGTTGAACGTTGTGCTCTGCGCAACATTGAGGCTGCTTAATGTACACACCACAGCATTCCCCGACTGATTGCATCGGCTATCACTTGCACTGTCAATGTACGTGGTACCAACAGGAATAGTGTCACCGACGGCAATGTTGGTCAGTGTCACCTGTCCGACGTTGTTTGCGGTGATGCCATAGTTGATCCGCTGTACGCCACTTGCTCCCGTGAGCGTTGTCTTATCAACAGTCTTTGCAACTGTGATGCCCGGCTGCGGACAATTGAGGAGCGTCGTTGCCGACATGCTCGTCTCCGGCGCGTTCTCCGCTTTAGCCTTCGCCGTGTTCGTCACGGTCTGACAGGACTGGCTGGCTTGCGTCTGGAACTTCAGGGTGAAGACCTTCTGATCTCTCGCGGCAAGCGTGGCAAGGGTGCAGACTATGTCTCCACCTTGTTGTGCGCATTCCGTGGAACTTCCTGCGCTCACGAACGTGAGGTCTGCAGGGATGGTGTCACGCATCTCGACGAGGTTGGCGATGTTGTCGGACCAGTTCATCACCGCCACCGAATAGGTGAGGATGTCTCCGGCGTTCGCGGTTGCCGGACCCGTCTTCGAGACCTTGGTGACGGCCTGAGGACAAATCACCGTGCTCTTCACTTCGGACCAACCGCTGAGGAGGCCACCGCCCTGTGCGGATCCCTGGTTCTTGAATTTTGAGCTACATGCGACACTCGGCTGTACCGTAAAGGTGAGCGTTACCGTTGCCGTTTGATTAATGTTCAGCGTTCCAATGGGACAGTGGATATACGGGTCACCCTGCGAGGCGATCTTTGTCGTGCATCCGGCGTTGCTTGCCGACACGAATGTGAGTGCGGGGGGGTAGTAATCAACGAAGGCGACGTTCTGTGCAGCCGATCCACCCGTGTTCTGCGCGACGAGCGTGTACGTGATCTGCTGACCCCGCGTCACCGTTGCTGGACCAGTTTTCTCGATAGTGAGGATGGGAGGATTCGGACATGCACTCACCGTCGTACTCACGCTATTGGTCGTGACACTTGAGGTCTGGCTCGTGCCGACAGTTGCAGTGTTGAAGATGGTCTGGTTACACACCGTATTCGTATCCACATCAAACTTCAGATTGAACGTCGTGCTCTGCGAAACATTGAGGCTGCTTGCAGTACACACCACAGCATTCCCCGACTGATCGCATCGGCTATCACTTGCGCTATCAATGTACGTGGTACCGGCAGGAATGGTGTCTCCAACGGCAATGTTGGTCAGTGTCACCTGTCCGACGTTGTTTGCGGTGATGCCATAGTTGATCCGCTGTACGCCGCTTGCTCCCGTGAGCGTCGTCTTATCAACAGTCTTGCTTACAGTGATGCCTGGCTGTAGACACTGTACTTGTACCGATGCCACGGTCGTCCATATTGTCGGTGCATTACTCGCAGTGACATCACCTTGGTTTGTAATCGTCTGTCCACAAGGTGGATTGTTGTTCAAGGTAAAGGCAAGTTTGAAATCCCGATTTGCACTCTTTGCAAGAGGAAACGGTCCGCACTGTACTGTGGAACCGAGCAGGTCACAGAGGCTGTCGCTCTGTGCGTCGTTGTAGACGAGTCCGACAGGAACTGGATCATGAATGATTGCGTTAATGATATCCACGCCGCCGGTATTTCTAACGTTGATAGTAAATGTCACTATTTGCCCTTGCTGGATGACAGTTTTGTCACTGACTTTGGTAGCCGTCATACTCGGCTGCGGACAGGCACTCACCGTCGTACTCACGCTATTGGTCGTGACACTTGAGGTCTGGCTCGTGCCTACAGTTGCAGTGTTGTAGATGGTCTGGTTGCAGACTGTATCCGTATTTATATCAAACTTCAGATTGAACGTCGTGCTCTGCGAAACATTGAGGCTGCTTAAAGTACACACCACAGCATTTCCGGATTGATTGCATCGGCTATCACTTGCGCTATCAATGTACGTGGTACCTGCAGGAATAGTGTCACCAACTGCGATACTCGTCAGTGTCACCTGTCCGACGTTGTTGACGACAATTCCATAGTTGATCCGTTGCACTCCGCTTGCTCCCGTGAGCGTCGTCTTATCCACCGTCTTACTCACCGTGATGCCTGGCTGCGGACAGTTTGTTACCGTCGTTACGGTGTTTGTCGTAATGGTAGAGTGATTGCTGGATGTAATGGTTGCAGTGTTTGAGATATCAGGACACGGATCGACCGCCGCAATCACTTTGTCATCGCTGATTGGTGCGATGGGGATAGGAAAAACACCAGTCGAAAACTGCGTTAATATCAGACCGGACAGCGTGAGCCCACTGAGGATGCGCCGAAATTTTTCCGAATGTACATGCATGCTTTTTTGCAAAAAGGAAACTATTAAACATTATAATTGTTTCTTTGTCAATTATATTCTACGAAGATAGAATGTACGATATGCTTTCAATTGCTGATTTAAGCCGCTTTTCTTTAGGCTCACTCCTGATCAGGGTAGAAATGTGAAGACCAGTACGAGGGTTTTTCTTCCTCCGGCAAGAATCTCATACGGTCCGCAGTTCACTGTAGATCCGGTGACCGAGCATTTTGCGTCACTGCGCCCCGATTCAAGGTGAAGCGTAGTCGGAATGGTATCTTGTATTGCAACATTGTTTGCCGTTGCATTCCCAGTGTTTTCAATACGAATGGTGTAAGTAATGCTTTCGCCGGGATTCACAGTAGTTTTATCTACTTGTTTCGTTGCTGTGAGTTTCGGTTCTTTTTTACAGACTACATCGGTCTCTACCGTGTTGGAATCCACGCGAGTGGCGTTTACTGCTTCCACTTTTGCCTTGTTTGAAATTGTACTGTCGCATGCGACAGTAGTATCCGTTTTCACACGAATCGTAAATGAAACTTCGGCATTAGGAGCGAGAGTATCGACATGGCAGACAATGCCCGTTCCGTTTTTGGTGCAACTCGGGCCGCTTCCGTTGCTGTCATAGGTCACACCTGCATTGCTGGGGAAAAAATCAATGAGTTCCACATAATTTGCAGTCGTGTCGCCGATGTTCTTTACGATAATTGTATATACGAGGCTTTCCCCTGGCTCAATTTGCGCTTTGTCTACGGATTTTACAATCGTGAATTTTGGAGGAGCACATTCCACGGTGACGACGGCATCATCTTGTACTTGCCCGGAGATGTTCGTTGCCGTTGCAGTCGCGATGTTTGTGATGGCGCTACCGCACACAGCAGAGGCGAGTACGGTAAATGTCAGCTGGAATTGTGCGGAATTTCTTCCGCTGATGTCCACCGGTCCGCAGGTGATTACCGTACCGGAAACC
Source organism: uncultured Candidatus Peribacteria bacterium (assembly GCA_964348745.1). Classification (GTDB taxonomy): domain Bacteria; phylum Patescibacteriota; class Gracilibacteria; order Peribacterales; family Peribacteraceae; genus CAYGDT01. The sequence continues at coordinate 5,675 of CAYGDT010000015.1, read as the reverse complement.
GAGCAACGATTATCACTTTGCCCCGCAACGAATTGCAGCCCTGATGGAACGGTATCCCGTACCACCACGCCCTGTGCACCCACGTCGCTCTCGCTTTCAACTTTTATGGTGTACACAACCTGCCCGTTTTTTGGAGACTTCGAAACGTTGGCGGTTTTTTCGATCGTAATCTCTCCGCAAATGATTCTCGTTGCATCACTCACATCGGAATTGTTACCGGAGTTCTCTTCGAATGTATCCGTGGAAACTTGGGCAAAGTTGATGATCGTAGCATTGCAGGAAGCGACGCTGCTCGGAACGCGAAAGCTCAGCGTGTAGGTTTGCTCTTGTCCATTTGTAAGACTGATAGGGGAGCAAACGACCTCTGTCCCCTGCGCCGAGCAGTTTGAGGGACCGCTCGCGGACTCAAACGTCAATCCGCCCGGGACCGTATCGCGAACGATAACACGTTCGGCTGTGTTCGGTCCGCTGTTCCGTACTTTTAGATTGTATTGAATTGTGCCACCGAGCCCTACCGTTGCGGGTCCACTCTTTTCCATGCTCACATCTGCTTTCGGTGGTTCTGGTATTGGGCACGTCACGTACAACTGGAATTCGTCATGATGGATTGTTTGATCCGCATATCTTCCGGGGAGATTTGCCGACCAAAGTCCATATCCCGCATATCCATTAATTACCGTGAAGCACGGTGCATCATTTTTGATTCTATATTTAATGGTATTACTGTAGTTTGCTCCGATATTTAGTGGCATATTTATGCAGTACCCGTTATCGGTACACAGTTCACCGGTTTGCCCACTAAGTATTTCTGAGTATTGCGTGTCAACGTGTGCGTACGCAGTACTCTTTACTATGTTGAGTGTACTGTTATTTCTTATATTCAACCTGAAAGTGACAACATCTCCAGGTTTTACAATGACGGAGTTTTCCAAAGTGACGGATGTCTCTAACCCGGGGATAACAAGAAGAGTATCGCATGCATATTGTCCGACGGTATGGGTCGTGACTATGGTGTTACTACCCGGAATTCGCACGTTAATTGTGAGCATATCTCCGTTCTGGCATTGATACGGTTTTGAGCTTTTCAGCATGATTGGCATACGCAATGCAGTACCTGGCGCTATGAATAGCGGCTTGCAGCTTACGGAATTCCCATTTTGCTCGCAGGCCGAGGACGATTTGCTGCCTTCAAGTTGCAGAGAGTTTGGTAGTGTAAATGTTACCTCGCCATTCGATACCGAGCTTTGCCCCTTATTTTCCAACGAGAGAAAGAGTGGAATCGATGGATGAGATATCCTGCTTTGCACATTCACAACGGAAAGGTCAATACTGGCTGCTTGTGCAATCCCCGCGCTCAGCAACGTGGAGTAGGGGATAGGCATTGTGCTTAGAAGCTGCGACATGAGTACGCCGATACTGATGATCTGATAGTTGAACATGATTTAAGAGCGGGTAAACGTGAAGGCGATCTCTACGGATTTGTTGGAATTTCCGGAAATCGTAAAGCTGCCACAGCGCACGAAATCGCTTACAATACTGCAAGAACCGTCACTCTGTGCGGAGTCGAATTGCAGTCCTGCAGGAATACGATCTTCGATCACGACGTCTCTGGCAGTACCGTTTCCACTGTTATCGATGCGGATCGTATAGACGATGCGATCCCCGGGAACGATCGTTGTGCGGTCTGCACTTTTTACTGCGGATAATTGCGGAGTATCGCATAGAATTGTTGTTTGTGGCGACTCGGCAGGGACACTCGTTTGCGTTAGCGTATTCAGGCGTACCCTGTTTATAAACGAGGCATTGCAGGTTGCGTTTGCAGCGATCGAAAACACCAGCGTAATTTTTATTTCTTGCCCCGGTCGCATTGTGCCGATTTGGCAGTAGAGAATTGTCGCGGTGTTTGTTGATTGGCATCGACTATCACTCTGCCCGGGGACGAAAGTCACGCCGCTCACCGTTGGCAGATCATCGAAAAATTCTGCACCCAACGCGTCTGCGTCGCCGGTATTTTTTAATACCACTTCGTAGGAGACCGTTTCTCCCGGTTTCACCGTGGTTTTATTCACTGTTTTGCTGATGATGACGTTCGGTATGGGACACAGTACGTTCAGATGCACGATCTCACTATCCGATCTGTTTGTGCCGTCCGCCGTTGCATACGCACTGTTGTCGATACCGTTTGTGCAAATGGGACTTGGATAGACGACCGATGGAAGCACGGTAAACTGGATCGGGAAAACCCCGTCGCTGTTTCGCTGGATCTCGGGGAATGCACACTGAATCGTTTGTCCTTGCTGGCTGCAATATGGCGATGAATTCGCTGCGTCGTACTGCAGACCTTCCGGAATGCTATCGAAAATCTTCACGTTACGCACAGTGACGTCCGTATCGAGGTTTCTGACGCGCAGCTCATATTTCACGCGGTCTCCGGCTTTCACTGCCGGTGATCCGACCAATATTTTCTTCGTCAGTCTGATTTCGGGTGCATCGCATCGAACCAGCACGGTGACACTGGATTGGTTATTGCTCGGATTAGAATCCGGTTCGTTCATGCTATCGATGCGCACGGTATTTGTAAGGGGACCGCATGTGGCATTCTGCCCTACGCGGAACACGAAGCGTAATGTCTGTGGCGTACTGCTCGTTATCGGTTCATTGAAGAAGCAGCTGATGCGATTGGTCTGTATTTGGCACGGCGTGGAGCCGGGTGGCGTTACGTTTTCGAGCCCTGCTGGAAGATCATCGATGACACTAACGTGGCTACCGGCCGCGCTTGGTACCAAACTGCGGATTCGCACCGTGTAATAAATCAAATCTCCCTTGTGTACGAAGGCGGGATTCCCATCAATCTCCTTAACAATTTCCATATCCGGTATACCGCAGGCATAGAGAATCATCGGCACAGCGAGCATGCTCAGTGTGCCTATGAAAAATGCCTTTTTTAGGGGTGAAACCGAAAACATATATCGACAAAAAGGGAGATATAATAGTGTAGTTTCCTAATTTGTCAAATATCTATTGCACAACATCTGCCCAATTCGGCACGAAAAACGTGAACCGTGGGCGAAATGTCTCGATCGTGTTTCCATTTTGGACGTAGATTTCCATCCAGAGGCTATACATGCCGGATTTTTTGAAGATCAGAGGGTGCAGCGCGAGGGTGGTATCGGTGGACAGTTCGTGCGCCACATGCTCCAGTCGGTATTCTTCGGACGATCCAACGAGTGTGTAGAAGTGGTCAGCATTCTGCACGGTTGCGATCGGTTGATGCTGTGGGTCGTAGAGCGTCACGGTCGGTACTACCGCGGAACCGCCGGTAAAGAGTTCCTTTGGGAGCGTCAACTTCGCGCTGTACCCTCCTCCTACATCCACTTCGGTACCTTGCTCTGCGAGACCGCCGGTTTTTACTGCATCGGGTTGCAAGATGGTTGTTCCGCGATATTGTATCCGGTCTCCATGATGATCACGTGTTTCGAGGTCCGGGATATCCAACCAGACGCGGTACGGTATGTTTTGCAGCGGATATTGAATAATGTACACACCGGGTTCCTGCTGGGAAAACTCCTTGAATCCATGGAAGAAATTTAGAAGATCGTCGCTCACGAGTGTCAGGTGGAGCACACGGTTGGTTGTGTCGATATCCACGGGCTGTGCGTCGTTATATACACGCAGTTCCAGCCGCTGATCATCAAGTTTTTGTATGCTTGCCGTGTAGTGGTCCTTTTGAATTACCGGGGTCAGCTGTATTGCTTTGTGTACGGGAGTGCACGCTGCAATCGCCCCGAAAAGACTGATGTAAATTAGCACATGGCCGAAGCGGGATCTGAAGAGACGCATATCGAGGTGTATAGTAGATCAAAAGTTCATTCTCGTTTAGTATTAAACTAATGGGGAGTAGCCCCGCCTTCGTCCCGCGGGACTTCGGTGGGCAGGCAAGTGGCTCTTCGAGCCTTCGCAGAATGATCTTTCTCCTTTAGTATAGGACGCAATGGGGAGTAGCCAAGTGGTAAGGCAGGGGCCTTTGAAGCCTCCATTCCATGGTTCGAATCCATGCTCCCCAGCCACGTAAAATCGCTCGCAGCGGCTCGCGATCACGTGGCGCAGCCACCAGACTCGAACATGTTACAACTTACAAGCGAGAAGCGATTTTACGTAGGCCGCGTGGTGAGCGGAGCGAACTTTACGCGGCCGTGAATTCGAACCGCAGTCAGTATGACTAATGTTCGATGCGAGAAGAAATTTTACGTGGGACGTTGCGGTTTACATTTCCTTTTGGGCAAAGCCCCCTCCCAGCGGGAGGGGGTTGGGGGAGGGGATACGAGCAAGGAAGCCCCTGTCCCTCTCACATGGGGAGAGGGAACGTCGTTGCTTTGAGTTCAAGTTCTGACTTTTAGAAGAGTTTGGGGAGTTTAAATTTCTTCATCTTTGTCTTCTCCAGAGAGCAGGAATAGACAACTACACTTATCATAAGATAGTCTATTCACTATGAAGTTTAAGCGAAGCGACTTGTCAGAAAAAATGTGGTACAGGCTTCTCAAAGCAGTATTTTTTCTAGTTTGGGGAATTCTGTTTCTAAGCGTTCTATTAGGAGTAATCAATGGTGCATTCCAGATTACTGTGATACTACTCTTGTTCTTTGGTGGAATTCTTGAAATTATCAGGCAGGCGTTTTTCTATGTGTGTACTGGAAGGATAGCAGGATTAAAATAATGCATTTTCTTACCACTTCACAACCAATAATATGTTCTCCAATTACGATGATCTAAAAGAAGTACTGCCAATATTCCCAACTCTAGGAGCTTTCATCGTATGGGGATATCAAATTTACGATTTTCTTCGAAATGGTGTATGGGAGAAATTTCCCGCAAGTAGATTACTAGGTGTACCTTCGTACGATTGGTTTCAAACTTCTACTGAATGGCTCGGTGTACAAAGAATTTTAGACTGGCTAATAGAATGGAATCTTGGTCTATGGTTGGCAGTAATTGGTATGTTATGGCTTTGGTTAAATGACATAGATTGGAATTAGCAAGTTCTTTACTGGATGACCCAACCTCCTTTATTTCACCACCTTTATGACTTCTAATACATTTCCTCACATATAATGAGATGCCTGATATGGCGCAGGAAGATGATGAATATCTATTTGAAACAATTTTTAAGTTCTGTCGTAGCTCGAACAAAGGAAGTTTTTACTTCGTTTCGCAGCCATTATAAGTGGCATGTAGCAAAAGGAAGTTCAACGGCAATAACAAAAGGTGAAAATTTAAGTAAAAACATTATGTTGATTGCATTTATATTTCTTTGCACTGTTATTTTTTTCAACTTTCCCATTAATTCTGCAGATGCCTATGCTATTGGCTGGCAATTTGTGATTACTGTATTTTTTGCTGCGGTTGGTATTTGGATTTCCGAAATAGATGGTAGTGCTATGCAAAAGGCCCTTTCCTTTGCTGGGATTACAACTATTGCTTTTCTAAGCTGGAACTTGGCTGGTCCATTAGATCAAGCGAAGGAACTCATCAAGTGCTCCGTAGATGTTCTAATATTTAAAGATGGTTCTGGCAGCGTTCTCGAGCCTCAAGTATCTGCCAATTTCGGCAATACCGATCGATACCTGAATGGTGAACTAAGGGCTATTATGAAATTGGTCATTTAGATCAATCATTAGC
>CAYGDT010000014.1:0-20898 GCA_964348745.1 uncultured Candidatus Peribacteria bacterium | reverse complement strand
TCGGCGGGCACACCCGGTCGAGCTCGCCGAACACCTCCTTCTTCGCATCGATGAGCGGAACGCGACCGATTTCACTTAAGTACATACGCACCGAGTCGTTGCTGATTTCGAGCAGGTCCACCTCGCGTTCGCGCTTTCTGCGTCCGCGTTCCTCGTCGGAAACTTCGCGGTCTTTATCCATTGCTATACCGGCAGTAGCGACCACATCCATAATATCTTCCTCTTTGTCCATCTGCGTGACAGTGGAATCCTCGTCTTCGTCGGAATCCGCATCGGAATCCAGATCGACATCGTCGTCCTCTTCGGCACTTGCAATATCCGAGAGATCTTCCGTCGGTTCGGGAATCTGCAATCCACCCTTCTGCTTCTTCTCCCAGATCAGCGCATCTTTCACATCGATCACCTGGATGCCGAGGTCAACGAGCAGCGAATACACTTCATCGAGCAGTTCGACATTTTCTTCCGCATTCGGCACGACGGCCATAATTTCCTGATGCGTGACATACCGCTGTTCTCTCCCTTTCTTGATTAAATGTCGTACGTGTTCGGGCAAATGTTTCAGATCTTCCTCGGTCGGTTGCACGATGAATTTTCGCGGATGCGATGCCATACGGCAGGCAGTATAGGGGAATTGGAGACGGAGCAAAGCCTATTCTGCAAAAAAGTGACCCCCTCTTAGTGAGCCGACATCTTTGACAGCTTTAATACCTCCTCAAACTGAGATTCAAGTTTCCCTTCCTCCGCGTGGTTTCCTTCCTGCCTCGCTTTCTGCAGCTTCAGTGCAATTTCGATCTGCTTGCGGCGGAGAAGATCCTTATTTGCAGCAGCACAGTTCTTGCTCATTTCACGCAAGGCAAGTGAATTGCTCCATTCCATGAAACCATGGTGTTCACAAAAAAGAGCGAGAATAGAGACACGTTCACGGCTCTCCTGCGAAAGATCGAGCATGTCGGGAGTGAGTTGCTCGACATCCGGCGGGTGCTTAAGTGCTCTGTAGAGTTGCGCAGCAAATTCTTCCTCCGGCTCGATCATCTCAGGCAATTGCGTATGCAACTTAGGAAACAGAAGCACGATACCGAGCGCAACTTCTGCCGCTGAGAACCCGCCCTTCTTTTCGGCAGGCAGCTTGCGATCTTCCTCTTTTGTATCGCGCAAAGGTTGCAACCTTGTTTTCGTACCTGCAAAACGAGCGAGGTCTTCCTTCAGTTCGGTATCCGTCGTTCCAAGCAGCGATGCCGCTTTACCCGCATAGTGCCCACGCTCGACGGAAGACGATATCGCCTCCAAAAGCGGTAACAGAATTTTCAGCGTCTCATGCTTACCGGTGGAGGAAATCACGTCGCCAGCCGCGAGTTCTGTCAGCACCAGATCGATGTAAGGAACAGCTCCGCTCATGAGCTGATTTCGTAGTCCTTGCGCATCTGCATTCGCCGCTTCATCGGGGTCTTTGTGCTGCAATGAAATTGCATGGACAGGGAGATCTTGTTCGCTGCAGAGGAAAAATGCCCGCTCCGCAGCCTGCCTGCCTGCACGGTCTTGGTCGAGACAGAGTACCACTTTTTCGGCATATCGCTTGAGGAGTTTGACGTGCTGTTCTGTGAGCGCGGTCCCGCTGACTGCGACGGTATTGCGCGCGCCGACTCTGTGGCAGGCCAGCACATCGAAATACCCCTCCACGAGTACGACTTGCTTACTCTCACGGATTGCATCTTTTGCAAGGTGCAGTCCATAGAGCGCCGTAGATTTATTATAGAGCGGCGTCTCCCCTGAGTTGATGTACTTCGCGTCGTCTGCGCCGAGCGTTCTGCCGCCGAATCCGATCAACGAACCATGCACGTCGTAAATCGGGAACATGATGCGGTTTCTGAAGCGGTCGTAGATCTTTGCATCACGAAGATCTTTTTGAATTCCGAGGCTTGCATCCACGATTTCCTGTCGAGTGAAATCTTCTTTCAGTAAATGCTGGTACGTATCGCTGAAAGAATCCGGCGCAAGACCCAACCCGAATTCCTGTATTTCCTCGATCGTTACGTTTCGCTTGGCTAGGTAGGCGCGTGCTGAATCGCTTTTGTTCAGACATGCGGTGAAGTATCGCTGCGCCTCCTCCAAACACTCACGCATGCGTTCCTTGTGATCTTTCTGTTGAGGTGTCGGCATGGACATCTTCTCCAGTTTCACCCCAGTTTTTTCCGCAAGATCCTTGAGTGCCTGACGAAAATCCACACCCTCGATCTTCTGATAGAAACTGAAAATATCGCCTCCACTCGAGCATGCAAAACAGTAGGCGATGCCCTTGTCCGGACTCACCTGCATACTGGGGTGCGAGTCCTTATGGAACGGGCAGAGGCAGACGAATCCTCTTCCTTTCTTCTTTAATGCACAGTACTGCCCTACGAGTTCTTCGATTGGCAAACGCGCTTTGATATCGAGGGTCGGATCCATAGGGAAAGAGAGTATACCCTATGAAACACAATTTCTGTAAATGGAGTCCGCAGTCTGCTTTACGCTACTTCAGCTTCTCTGTCGTCAACCCCTTCCAGCTCTTTTTCCTTTAATTGTTGAGCAAGCTTCTGAGTTTTTACTGTAACTGCATTAGTAATATGACCAATGGAAATGTCAGGTCGCACTCCTATGTCATAATTTAAAACTCTCCCTCTAGGGCATAAATCATCTATGGAAAATGGGACGTTAAACTCATCACAGAGGGCATCTGCCATTAAATTAAGTTGCTCTTGAGTTATTCCATACGTCGTAACAAGATCATGATCGGTGACAGCAACTTCTCTCCCTAAAACACCGGAAACAACACCTGCCACATCAGATGCTAAAACGCCTCGATCAATTGCTTGTACCATATGCGTACAAAGTAAAATAAATATTACACACTTTCAAGTAGATTATTGAGATTTTCAATATAGCCACAAAGAATTCCATTGCTGCGACATATGCGTCTGGTTCAGTCTTTTAGCATCCTGTCGTATAAAGCTGCATAGCGTCTTTCATAGAAATTGATTTCTCTATATGTCTCAAGCATTTCCTCTTTGAGCCCATCTGTATCCTCGCTTGGAGGAATAGAAAACCGTGGATCAGCAACTCCTCCTGCTTCAGGCAGCGATCGATCACACCATTGAGCAGTCATCAACATTGTCGAATTTGATTGCGCACCCATTGGTCTGATCCCATGCCAACCATCTGGATGATTCATCTGATACACAAATGGTGGTTGCATATCCACCATACAAGTTACCGGTGGAGTATTTTCTTCGGGATACGCACCGGTGATCATACGATATATAAGAGGTTTTGAAAGTTGATTCGGTGTTCTATGCACTTGAATAATCGCTCCCCACGCATGCCAATGATACCAAGTTGGAATATTAATCCTTTCAAAATCTTCAAACTGATTGAGATAAATGCCGCAGCCGGGGAGAGATTGCTCTAGCCTTGGAAGTATTTTTCTTATGGCGAAATTTCCCATAGACAGTCTCGAGAGATACCGCTGGCCATCAAAATTACATGCAGATGAGCTCCAGCACTCAGGATGCGACAGTAACATTTCCATGCCATCACGCAATATGCGCATTGGCCCTTTCAAAGACTCTGTGCAGACAGGTTTTGCATGTTTATCGAGCGCTACCTGAACACTTCTTTGGTTGATTCCTGCATCTGGATAACTCATGCAAAAATAGTACCCAAACTATTATGTAAATCAAGGTTTACATTACAAAACTAACGAGTTTCGATGGAACATAAATTTCCTTTTTGATCTTTCCACTTTCGAGGTATTTTGCGACGTTTGGTTCTTCCTTTGCCAAGGCAATGATTTCGCTCTCAGTGGTATCGGCATCAACCACGATGGTACCGCGCAGCTTACCATTGACCTGCACCGCGATTGTGACAGTATCAGCTGTGCAAAATGCAGGATCGTACGCAGGCCATTTCTGATCGACAATAAAACCCTTCTTCTTGAATTGCTGCCACAGTTCTTCCGCCAGATGCGGTGCAAGAGGCGATAAAAGTTTTGCAAAGGTTTCTGCTGCGAAACTACTAACACCGTCTTGTTTTTCCAGAAGATTGAGGAGTTCCATCAAACCGGAGATGCATGTATTAAAGTGCAACCGCTCGATGTCCTCCGTCACCTTCTTGATTGTCAGGTGGAGTTTCGCAGTTACTTCCTTGGTGTCACTTGTTTCCTTTTTCAGCTTGGTTTCCCCAAAGACTTTCCATACCTTCTGCACAAAACGATCGATACCCTTGATTCCCGTATCGCTCCAATCCCCTCCTCCTTCGAACGGTCCCATGAACATGAGGTACATGCGAAAGACATCGCTGCCGTACCGTTCCACGAAAGCATCTGGAGAGACGACGTTTCCTTTGCTCTTGCTCATTTTCGCACCGCTATTGGTGATCAGCCCCTGATGCACCAGCCGCTTAAACGGCTCGTCAACCGAGACGGAGCCGAAATCCTTAAGCGCCATGGTGACGAAACGGGCGTAGATCAGGTGCATGCATGCGTGCTCCGGACCGCCGATGTACATGTCGACCGGCATCCATTTCTTTTCGATTGCTGGATCAACAAACGTCGTTGGATCCCCTTCCATCAAATAACGCAGATAGTAAAAACTCGAGCAGACGAATGTATCCATCGTATCGAACTCCGGCCTCCAGCCTTTGCCGAATATCTTCTCGGTACGGGCGATAAATTCTTTGGAATCCGTCAGCGGTGATTTTCCGGACGGCTTGAACTCGACATCGGTAGGAAGCATCCACGGCAAATGTTCATCGGGCACGGGATGGGCGTTTCCCTCCGGATCATAGACGATAGGAATCGGTGCACCCCAGTAGCGCTGACGCGAAACGAGCCAATCGCGGAGTCTATACAGAATGCGCGGAGAAGATAGTCTCTTTTTACCGAGATCCTCAACGATTTTCTTACGGGCATCCAGAATCGACATGCCGGTGAAAGGACCTGAATCAATCAATGTCCCTATGACGGCATATTTATCAACATCGTCATAAACGAACGCATTTCCTTCGGAGTCTTCAACACTCTGCACGATCGGCAGTTTGTACTTTTCAGCAAAGTCCAGGTCGCGCCTATCATGTGCGGGTACGCCCATGACGACGCCGGTTCCGTACGACATCAAGACGTAATCTGCCACCCAAAGCGGAACTTTTTCCCCGGTGCACGGATGAATGAGATGCGCTCCCGTGAACACTCCGGTTTTTTCTTTTGCCGACATGCGCATGAGATCGGTTTTCTTTTTGGATTCATCAACGTATGCCTCGACGGTTGATTTTTGTTCTGCGGAAACGATATCGAGCAGTGATGGATGCTCGGGCGAAATGACAACGAAGGTAACGCCGTAAATCGTGTCGACAGTCGTGGTGAATGTATCGAAGAAAAGATCGGAACCATCGATCTTCCACCGAACGTCGCAACCCTCGCTTCGCCCGATCCAGTTTCTTTGCATTGTCTTCGTCCTCTCCGGCCAATCTATATTTTCAAGCCCGTCCAAAAGCTTCTGAGAATATTTCTTGATGTTCCAGTACCACTGATCCAACGGCTTCTGAATGACGTCCGTACTGCACCGTTCGCACTTGCCATCTTGGCACTGTTCGTTTGCCAGCACCGTCTGACAACTCGGACAGAAATTCACATTGCCGAGTTTCTTGTACGCAAGTTTATGCTTGTACATCTGCAAAAAAAGCCACTGTGTCCATCGGTAATACTCCGGATCCGTCGTGCAGAGAGTCTTGTCCCAGTCATACATGCATCCGATGCGCTTGAGCTGCTTGATCATCGTCTTGACGTTTTTCGCCGTGGACTCAGCCGGCTTCACGCCTGTTTTGATCGCGTAGTTTTCGGCAGGCAGACCGAACGCATCGAAGCCCATGGGAGTGAAGACATCGTATCCCTGCATTTTCTTGAAACGCGCGTACGAATCCGCAGGCGCATAGTTATACCAGTGCCCGACGTGGAGCTTGTCACCGCTCGGGTACGGAAACATCACCATGCTGTAGTATGGATTTTTGGCGTGTTGCAGATCAGTCTTGTAAGCCTTTGCCGCTTCCCACTTTTTCTGCCACTTCGGTTCGACGGTAGAGGGATCGTACATAACGTGGCATATCCTACGCTTTCAGCACATTCTCCGACAATTCTTTATAGGAATTTATCGGCAATTGGGTTATTCTCCCCGCTTGCGCATGTCATGCGACTGTTTTTATGAAGATTCCTTCCGTTGCGATCATCGGCAGACCGAACACCGGAAAATCCACGCTGTTTAATACGCTTGTCGGCCGCAGAAAGTCGATCGTCAGCGATACGCCGGGGACTACCAGAGACCAAGTCGCGGCTTCCGTGCAGGGGGAACATCTGGATTACTTGATGATTGATACCGGCGGTATCGGAGGAGGCACGCTGGACACCGACTTCGAGGAAGACGTGTACAAACAATCGCTCCTCGCACTTGAACATGCCGATGTCATTGTGCTGACGTTAAACAGTCGCGAGGAACTGACAAGCAGTGATTTTTCCATTATCGATCTACTGCGCACGAAAAGTCGAAAACACGTTCCGGTCATTCTCGTGCTGACTAAATTCGACAATCCTTTAGAGATCGAAACAGCGCTGCCGCAGTACTACGCACTGGGTATCGGACAGTATGTTATTGGCGTTAGCGCCATCCACAGGATCGGCACGGAGGAACTCTCGTCTGCCATTGAAAAGGAGCTGCTCCAGTTAAATTTTCAGCGAGTGGAACGCCCGGAGCATGCACCTCCCCGCGTTGCGATCATCGGCAGAACGAATGTCGGCAAGAGTTCGCTCGTTAACGCATTCATGAGCGAAACCGAACGGCAGAAGTCTCCGTTGATCGTTTCCGATATTCCGGGAACGACGCGCGATGCCGTGGATACCGTGATACGCTACCACGATCAGGACTACATCTTCACCGACACGGCCGGCATTCGAAGAAAGAAGGACACGAAAACCGACATCGAAACGTACTCATACATACGCAGCGTGCAGGAACTGCACTCGTGCGACATCGCCGTGTTGATTTTGGATGCCACGGAGAGTCTCAGTCACCAAGACAAGCGCATCGCAGGCATGACAGTGGACGAGGGCAAGGGACTCATTATCCTCGTCAATAAAATTGATCTCGTTGAGAAAGAAGAAAAAACCCTTCGCATGAAGGAAATTGAACACCAGCTGCAGTTTTGTAAATTTGCTCCGGTGATTCCTGTTTCCGCCGTCACGAAAGAAGGCATGCTCAAAATTTTCGATATGATCGAAGCCGTCCAGAGAAACCGGACGCGACGCATCCCGACGAAAGAACTGATCGAATGGTTTAAACGCGCAGTCTACGGCAAACCGATGGGTTCGCTCGCCAACTCAAAACTCATCATGCAGGCGCAGGAGCTACCTCCCAGTTTTGTTGTATTTGTCAGAGATCCCAAGAGCGTGCAGGTTTCGCAGCTGCGGTATCTGGATAACAGCATCCGAAAGACGTTCGGATTCGAAGGAACACCGATAAAGTGGATAACGAAAAGTGGATAGTGGATAACGAAAAGTGGAGAGTGGATAACGAAAAGTGGAGAGTGGATAGTGGATAACGGAAAGTGGAGAGTGGATAGCTATAGCTTGGATTTCGCTGTTTTTAGACTCTTAATTAAAATAGGAATAATGTTATTGATCTCTATTAGCAATATTTCCGTTCGTGCCTGAATCGTTGGATAGGAGTCATGAAGCAACCGAAGCCAGAATCGACTTTCATATGCTTCTTTTAGAGATACAGATAGCTTGGATATAAAATCCTTTCTACTTTCTGCATGCTGCGCTTCCTCTATATTCGCGCCAATGCTTGTACCGGATTTCAATAATTGCTTACTGAGCACAAATTCTTTGCAGTCGACCAAATGTTTACAAAGGGCAACTATGCTTAATGCAAAGATGTAGGACTTTTCTTGTAGAGGTTTGTTTGCAATCATAACTATAAGTTAAATCATCATATGCATGCAGAAAAGACATACTAGAAAGAAAGGAGTAGCCATTGTCACTTTTCGTTTTCGAGTAAACAGAAAGTAGGTTCCATGAGGCTATGGAACTACCTCTTGCTTAATCCACTATCCACTATCCATTATCCACTTTCTTTTTCCGTTTTCCACTTTCCACTATCCATTTAAAGCCGCAGGCTTTCACCCCGCTGACTTCGGATCTTGGCACCACCAATCCCCTCTCCTGCAAAAGCTCTTGTCGATGACACGGCCGTCTTCATGGATCGGTAGCGGATATGCCCTGATAGCGACCTCGAGTTTATCGAGAAGCTTTTTCGGATCGTTATCAAACACCATATTCGGAGCGATCTTTCGTTTACAAAGATCTTCAACGATATGCGGAATATCGTTGCTGATACCGCCAGTGTCCGTGAGTACGGCAATGGGACGGCCTTCCTCGTATGCGATGGTCAGCTCATTGAGCGTGCCAATACCACCGCCAATGATCACGATACCGTCGCTGCTGCGAATATTGATGATATCGCGCTCCATAAACCCAAGACCGGTAAACATGATGAACTGATTTTCATGCGGCGAATTGTATTCCTCTATGTGCTCCCGCATGGAAAACGCCGGGGAGACACCGACGGTAAATCCTCCGGCTTCGTTGGCTCCGATACACGCCTCGTGGGGAAGCCCCGGACAAGCGCCGTTAATGAAGATATGCCCGCGCGTTGCGATCTCGCGACCGAGCTCACGCGCCATGATCCTCGCGTGCTCGTCCTCAATTTGCGGACCGGAAGCAGATCCCATTACGCCGATTTTCAGTCTGTGATTCGTTCGCATGATGTTTGTATTGTACTGTCTGGTTGAGGATGATGCACGTGCGCATCACTTTCCTTCCACTTCTGATTGTGATGCAGGTGACTGCGCTTCAGTCTGAGAAGTATCGACGTTGGCAGTGATACTGCCTTTCGAAGTCTGCAACTGAAACTGGACATTTCCCGAAGGAAACTTCTGCATACCTTCCGGTGGGCGAAAACCTGCGAAGGCGAAGACTATTAGGAAACCTATGAGTGCTATTTTTTTCATACTTTTATTATAGATCATTTTGCTAATTTTGGCAATATTTTCTTTTAGGACGTTTTCGAAGAAATAGAGGCAATTGAAGGAATCAAGGAATCTCCGGTTTCCCTGGTTTCCCCGGTTTCTCTGGTTTCTCTGGTTTCCCCGGTTTCCCTTACGAGCCACCATCAATCCCTCCCTGCAGATACTTGATCCTGTTGAGATTGTGCTCTTCGTTGCTGGCGGCGTAGTGGATCTGCCCTTGAAGATCATGAAGATAATACCAATAGGGACTTTTTTCAGGATGCAGTGCGGCGAGGATGCTCTTGATACCGGGATTTGCTATAGGGCCGGGCGGTAAACCGCGGAACTTGCGTGTGTTGTACTGTGAATTGCTATTGAGATCTGCTTGGGTTATTTCATCGACGGGCTTATCGAGAATATAGCGAACCGTGGCATCCACGCCGAGCCCCCGACTGTCGTCGTACCGTTTCCAAAGAATATCAGCGACGACGGATCGCTCGTCGTCCGTACGGGTTTCCTTCTCAATCAGCGATGCCATGTTGACGAGTTCCGCCACACTTCGACCCGACGCTTCGATGTCCTCAGCATGGCCTTCGATAACGGCCTTGCGGAAAGCATTGAGCATCCGCTCGAAGAAAAACTTCACGACAAAATCATTGGGGGAAACGTAATATGTGTCTGGAAAGAGATACCCTTCCAGTTTTCCTCCGCGCGCGGCGAGGCCATCGGTGGAAGTTGGCACAAAATCGTACGAAGAGAAATCGCAATGGGAAGCGCACGTAATTGCTTCTCCCTCCGTAATTAAACCAAGATCTTTCAAGAGCGTGTCGATGTCCCGCACAGTGTAGCCTTCCGGAATCGTCACCGAAATCTCTTCACCTCTACCCGTGCGAAGCATTTGGACAATTTCCGCATTGGAAAATGACGTATGGAGCAAATACACTCCTGCTTGCAAAGTTTTTTCGAGACGATGCACCTGAACATACAAACGAAAAGCCAGCGGAGAGCGGATCACACCTTGGCTTTTGAGTTCGTTGGCAATCGTTTCCGTCGACCAACCGGATTCGATTTTTACTTTTACTCGACTCTCATTGCCCGCATCGACCGGACTGATCGCATGGACATACCAGAGGTAGCATGCCACTCCTAGAATGATGATGGCGATGAGAATCTTCTTCATGGAAAAGTCGGAGTACAAATGATTATTGATCATTGATTGAAAATTAGAAATTGAAAATTGAAAATTTTCAATGGACACCTACGACTGCCCAAATCCTTTCATTCCCTGCTCCGGCACCCCCATACCCATTTGCCCCATGACACCCTGCATCTTTTCGCTCGCAACGATTTGCGCTTTTTTCATAGCTCTATTGAGAGCATCTTTCAAAAGAGCGGGAATACGGGATCGTTCTACGTCATCTGCAATGACAATGCTGATAATTTCCTGCTCAGCATTTACAACCACTAAGACGCCACCGGATTCTGCTTCGACGTGAATATTCTTCAGCTCTTTGCGGATCTTCTTCGCCTCTTTTTGGAGGCGGAACATGTCTCGAGTTTGCTTGAATGAAGGCATGACATCAGAGTACGTTGGAGCGATAAACGGTGCAAGCGAATGGAGAGACTTCTGCCTTATGGAAGCTCTGAAAATGTCATGGTGAGCTCTGTCGAACCATGACAGTCGCATGTGCATCCTTCGACAGGGCTCAGGATGACATGCTCTCATTAGGATGACACATTGGTCAGTTGATGAAATTTTCCATGTGATTGTTATCCCACAATCCCGATGCGATCTTCAATTTCCTGATTCACGAAAACTTTTTTCCGTCCGTACTTCATGCGGCTGTACTCTTTGATCAGGTCTCCGAGCTTTTCGTTGCGGTCGCTTTCGTCGTAGATCGTCGTGAGTGAGAACGGACGCGAGGTGACGTTGTTGATATTGAGTTTCATGTAACACTGGAAGTTCGGCACGTTGATGACATCCTGTTCAGAGAGAACGGGGGCCATTTCCTTGGCGATGTATTCGGCATCTTCCGCACCGATTTTAAAGGAACTGATGGTACCGACGTTACCGAAGACCGCATCTCTGAGCTTCGTATTTGCCGATCCGTACGCCTCGGTCTTTCCGACCAACTGCCCGATGAACTGGTGTGCCATGATCAAGGCAAGTTCGTACTTTCTTGCTTCCGAGAGAATCGTTGCAAAAGCGTCGGTCACGAAATTCTGGAATTCGTCGACGTACAAGTAGAAACGACGGCGATCCTTCCTCAACATATCGGCACGACTCATCGCAGCCATATTGATCTTGTTGACGAAAATCAGACCCAAAAGCTGCGCGTTGATATCGCCGATCTTTCCTTTGGAAAGATTGACGAGCAGCACCTTGCCGCTATCCATGATCTCTCGGATGTCGAAGGCGGATTTCGGCTGGCCGATGATATTGCGCATCGTCGTGTTCGTGATGAACGGACCGAATTTTGAACTGAAGTACGGGATCATCTCTTCTTTTTCGCGGGCGCCGGTCTTGGCAATTTCATGTTCCCAGAAACTCCGAACAACGTTATTGCGGCACTTGCTGACTTTGTAGCGCTGGAAATCGTCATCGACGAAGAGACGCGGAACATCGATGAGCGTCGCACCTTCTTCCTCATCGTCCATGAGTGTGAGACAACCGTTACGGAAATAGTGCTGGATGCGAGGCCCGAAGATCTCGTTTCCGAAGAGTTTGATAAAGATTTCCATGGCATCAAGCGACGCACGGTCTTTCTCCTCGGGTGTTTTTGCCTCGAGAAGATTCAACCCCATCGGTCGTTCCATATCGGCCGGATTGAATATGACGATGTCCTTCGCACGCTCTTTCGGTGCGTGCGCAAGTGCGTCTTCGATCAGATCGCCGTGCGGATCTACGATGCAGACACCTTGATTATTGGCGATATCCTGACGTGACATCCAGGAGATGAAACTGGATTTACCGGTACCGGATTTTCCGATGATGTAATGGTGTCGAGTGCGATCCGTATCGAGGAAATGAATCTTGGTTCCCTGCGCACGGTAGTTGTTAACACCAAGCAGAATGCCTCCCGTCGGCGTGTCCGGAGGCGGAGGCAAGACTTTGCATGCAACCCACTGGACAATGGGGACCTTGTTGTACCGGCTGTCCGGGAAATGGAAGAGTCCCGCAAGCTCCTTTTCCACGAGCAGGGACTTCTTGTGCATGAAGCCGTTGATGCGGTGCTTCCACAATGTATGGAGGATGCTCGCGTTCCAGCCGAGAGGAAAGAAATCCACGAACATGCGGCGGTTGACGATCACGTTGCCGTAGAGATCTTTGAACGCATTGAACGCAACCTGCATGTTGTTGGTGATCTCCATGGACCGATTCCACGTCTTGCTGGCTGCAAAAATACGGATCGACGTATGATAAAAACTCATGCCGGCTTTTTCGCCCATGCGTTTGTAGAGTTCCTCTTCGGGCTGGATCATACGGACGAATGCGTCGCCGGATTTCGAACCGGGTGCATAATTGAAATTATGTTCCTCGGAAACAATACCGCCGAGAATGTTTCCGATAAGCCCGAGAATCGGAATATGCGAAAGAAAGTGATCCTTCTTTCCTTTAAAACTCGCGCTTGCGAGTGCTTCCGTTTTCTTGTTCCATTTTCCGGAAAACGATGGCGTCAGAATAATTTGAATGCACGCAGTTTCGTCGGGACTCAGCTTACTTAAAACGTTCGCGATTCCATTGAGCGGATCGTCTTGCATTTGCTCGTAATAACGAATCGGGTACATGAATTTTTTGGCGGTCATCATGTTATATGCAACGAGCTTCATCCCCTTCGGCCAGATGTCCGGCGTACTTTGCAGTGTTACCTCGGCATCGGGGTAGAACGCCGTCACCTGCTTCTCGACGATCGAAACAAGATCGGGTGACGTGACGACGTACATGGTCAGCTGACCTTTCTCCACGTACATTTCAAAACTGATCGTGATGAAACGGAAAAACCAGAATTTCAACATCTGATAGAAATTAAGAGATTTGATCTCCCACAGGGCACGGAAAAGCTGTTCCATGATGGCGATCTTCTCTTTGAAATCCTTCTCCGTGCGTTTCTCCTGATCGATTTTCGTCTCCTGTCGCGGCAGCAGCACTTTCATCGACACAAACTTCTTGGAACGGCTGAAAGCATACCAATAGCGAAACGCCGATTTACTCAAAATCCAAGAACCGTAGAGCAATACTATACTGAGAAGGAAACTGACCGGAGACTGCAAAAACTCACTCCAGAGCCAGGGCCAAAACCCGTCATTGAAGACGGTGATGAGCGTAGCTGCGGTGAGCCAGAGTATCGGCCAGGTACAGAAGCGTAGAAAGTTGATCACAGTACGGTCGTTTGAAGGTTGGAACTAGGATACAGTAAATCTCTCCATTATAGCAGAGAAGAGAAATTGGGGGTAGGTCGTCGACTAACCCTTGCCCTTGCCCTAACCCTTGCCCTAACCCTTGCCCTACCGTATCGGTAACTGACACCCCGTCACCTCCATCTGCATTTCACGCAGTCTCCCGAGTGTGTCTCCGACGCCAAAAACATACATCCCTGCTACGTCAGGCGTAAACCTGTACTTTTCTCCCGGCAAGACGAAATCCTGCATGCGTAACTTCTGACCGTCGGGAAAAGTAACATACTGCATCACAAACGGGCGGTTGCTCTGGAGCACGAGCTGATCACCCTGCGCAAACGTCCGGGGAATGCCGCGGAAGAAATGTATACCTCGTGCGATACGACGCTGGAAGCTTGGTGTGCCCGGCGTGCAACTGTTGATAACATCGGCGTCCCCCAACCGTTTGAACGTTGCGTTGAGGATTCCCCCGTTCTCAGAAATTTTTTGAAATGCCGCTGCACTTAAATCCATGTCGCGTCCGTCGACGTACGGCCCGCGGTCGTTGATGCGTACAATGACGCTCTTGCCATTTTTAACATTCGTGACTTCCACCAGTGTATTATTGGGAAAACTGCGATGCGCAGCAGTCATTGCGTTCATATCAAACGTATCGCCGAATGCAGTGCCATTGCCATGGAAGGCTTCTCCATAGTTGCTGACTTCGTGCACTTCTTTCACTAGCATCTCGTCGAGTGTGCGCATGAAATCGACTAAATGTTCTGCGGTGACGCTACCCTCGAGAGAGCGATTCATTTCCACAAGCGGATAATCGGCGATCATGGAAGCGAGATGCTCCTCCTGCATGTCCGGAAGTTCTCGCACGTTTCTGGTGCGAAAAATCCATAGCAACGCATCGCGCAGAGTCAGCGGTTCGTCTGGACGGAATGTATCGTCATCTTTGTTTAAAATTCCTCTGTTTTTAGCATAGGAAATCTCCAGAAAACCTTCTGTGTTTTCCGGCACGTCGTCGAAAGTTGTACTCGTGACCACGGCCGGCCTGTTGATACTCTCCCAGATGAGGAGAAATCCGTCGCTTCTGCTGATCACATTGGCATCTGCAAGCGCAGAAAATGGTAATGTGAGCGCGATGCATATACAGAAAAATCTCATAGTGGGGACAGCTTGAACAATCGGGAAGAAAAGTGCAAT
This sequence comes from uncultured Candidatus Peribacteria bacterium, assembly GCA_964348745.1. Classification (GTDB taxonomy): domain Bacteria; phylum Patescibacteriota; class Gracilibacteria; order Peribacterales; family Peribacteraceae; genus CAYGDT01. The sequence continues at coordinate 6,222 of CAYGDT010000014.1, read as the reverse complement.
TGACGCTGCCCTTTAGAGTGCTTTCCAACCCTGCGCGCGCACCACACGGTAGAGGATATTGCGCTGATCAGATTGCAGACTGCGCAGTGTTCCTGGACCGACGAATCCCGCTGCCTCGTGTTGCAGTGTTTCGATGAGTCTGCGATCAAACTGATAGTCGGCGACAGCATCCTTTGTCTGTGGCCCATAGGACCCGTTGATATCCTTCTCCGGAAAGAATCCAAGTGCGGCAAGCTCTGCTTGAAGCAAGGAAACCTGGTGGCCTGTATCGCCTTCTTCCAAAAAACTGACGATGCGCTGGTTTTGTTCCGTGATCTTTACGTCAACTGCGTATCGATCGAGGTGCCGCTTCGCATGCTGTGAAACGACTTTTCTATTCCACGCTGCATGCAGCGCCGTGCTTGTGAGGGGCCCGATACGGCCGGCGCCGTTGTCGTCCGCCGTCCCCACGAGACGGTACTCCTGCTGAAACTTGAGAATCGCCGCGAAGAGCGCATCCCCATACTGACCATCCGTTCTGCCACGGTAGTAACCGAGGAACCGCAAAATTCTCTGCGCATCTGCAATCGATTGCTCCGATGCATCCGGATCGACGTACGCGGTCAGAGGATCGCGAGCATCAAGCCTGCTACGTGCTCCGAGAACGTATGCGGCAGACGTTTCGCTGAGCGCATCGGTCGGTGCATCCACTTGAAAATCGCGGAGGAATGCGGTGAAAGCCTGCGCGGTTTCCGGTCCAAAAAATCCGGTGACGCTGTGCTGCAGATAACCGATTTCCTTGAGGTATTCCTGCAGGAGCGTGACCGAAAGTCCGCTGTCGCCTTCCTTCGGCCGCAGCGCGAGGAAATTATCTTTCTCGATGAAGTATCCGCTGAGTTGATCGACCGGAGCCGGAAGTGTCGCAAGATCAAATGCCGTTTCCGGTTGGGTTGATGCAACAGGATAGACGGTTCCCAGTACACGCTTCACGCCAAACTCAAGTGCACGAGCAAGGCCTTCCTCGCCGTATCCTGCCCAGATATCCAGACGGTCGCTGCCGTCCGCTTTTTCGGTAATGGCACCGCCGCGGTCGTGCACCGTAAGCGTCCCCAATCCCGGAAGAGTGATTTTTGTATTGAATGGATAACTCTTCGGAGCAGCGATCATACCGGGATACACGCCCGTGCCGTCGGCCGCGGTATGTCCTTCGCCATTGAGAATTTTATCGGCCAGATACCCGCCCTTCACGTAGCAACACTGCCCTGGGAGCGGTGAATAATACGCCGTGATGACAAATTCTTTCTGATACGGCTCGGTATGCACAACAGGTTCACCGAGCGCTCCGTACGGTGCGCTCATTGCTGAGAGCAGTCCGATGGCAACGACATGCATCGGGATACGCTTGCGCGCATTGGGGTATAGTGAATGGATGTGTGTTTTCAAATCGAATCAGTATAGCGGATTTTTATACTCGCGTCAGTCTACTATGATTGACATATGTATATAATCCAAAAAACCTACTCTCTCAATAATGGTAATGTCATACAACGAATGCTTCCACCATTCTTTTTCAATTCAGAAACATCAATTTCCACCACTTCTATACCTCTTTTTGATAACTCATTATTGATGCGTTTACATTGAGAGTCTGCCAGTACTTTGTCTTTGTCTAGCAAAAGAAAATTCGCTGACATTAGCCAGATATCATTATCATCCATTTCGATGACATCCTTACCTTTCACTATTTCCTCTTCAGCGATATATTTTGGATGTAAAACAATAAGATCAGGGCGTGCAAAATTGAAGATGGCATCAAGGTGATGCGATGAAATATGGTGAACGATATGTACTTTTCTATTGAGCAGCGATTCTAGTTCATTCGGACGTGTACTGCTCCTCTTCCCTGAGCCAATGTAACAATGTTCTTCATCCACTAAGAAGAGATCTCCCCCTTCGAAGGGAATCCCATACTTTAAGAGTGGAATTTTGTTCTCAACACAAAACAGAATAAATGATGCAACTTCACCCATGCGAATGTCCTTTGCAAAATGTCCGGCTATTGCTCCCTTTGAAGAAATGATTCCGATATCTCGAACATCTTTCTGTTCGGTTGCTCCTTTCACTGGTTCAAGAAAATGGCATTGTACTCCATTGTCTTTCAGTGTTCGGACAAGACCTTCATGTTGGCTGCGTGCTAATTCTCTATCTTCCGTGCCTCTAAATTTTTCCTGCCATTGGTTAATGGGTTCCGGAATCGAGTAGTATTCCGGCTTCGCAAGAATCACAGATTTCAGAGGCTTCCAAAGATTATCTGCACCATAGTTCATGCGACAATGATACACGCATATAGTTCATTTACACCTAATTCACGGTAAACTGAGAATCAATGAGTGATTGTATCTTTTGCAAAATCATCAAAGAAGAATTGCCCTGCAGCAAAATTTACGATGATGAGTTTGTAATTGCAATCATGGATATTCAACCTGTAAATCAGGGACACGTTCTGATCATCCCAAAAAAACATTCCGAACTCATCACTGAACTAGATGATAATTTAGCATCACATATGATTATCGTTGCCAACAAAATTAATGCAGCTATCAGAAAATCTGGCATTAAATCAGAAGCGGTTAATTATTTTTTGGCAGATGGTGAAGCTGCAGGACAAGATGTATTTCATGTACATCTTCATATTTTCCCCAGATTCAAAAAGGATGGCTTTGGTCTGAAATTTTCAAAGACATATTCTCAGTTGCCACCTCGTACCGATTTAGAGGAAGCCGCTGAAAAGATTCGATCTAGCATGTGAACCGGAAAATAATCTTCACCTAACAGCTCTCAACCCACAACCACTTCATCCTCCAGCCGAATCCCGAATTTGCCGGGAATGTAGACCCCCGGTTCGATGGTGACGATTTCGTTTTTGAGGAGCGTTACCTTCTTTGCCTTCTGCGAGAGAGTTGAGCCTTCGTGAATCTCCAAACCAACGCCATGCCCGAGGCTATGTACGAAGTACTGCTCGAGGTTCTCTTTCTTCAGTACGTCGCGCGCGATACGATCGGGTTCACGGTTACTCACTCCGGCACGTACCGCTTTGGTCGCAGCTTTCTTCGCCCGGCTCACTGCGTTAAAGACACGCTGCTGCTGCGCAGTGGACTTGCCGCGGAAATAGACTCTGCTTTGGTCGGCGCAGTAGCCATTGACCCGCGCACCGCAGTCGATCTGAATGATATCGCGTTTACGAAGTTTCCTGCTCGTCGGCTTGTGGTGCGGGCGTGATGTGTGCGTACCGAACGCAACAGTGGGATCGAAGGAGAGGCTGTCGGCCCCAAGCTCCACGGCCCGGTGCCGGATCCACTCGGCAAGCTGCTTCTCGGTGAGTGATCCGTGCAGCACAGCGGGTAGTTCGCGAAGAACGCGCTGCGTGATGCGCTGAGCCTTACGAAAATGCCTAAGTTCCTCTGCGTCTTTTGCGCGACGGAACTCCTCGATAATTCCAACAGTTTGAACAAATTTTGTGTTCATACTTTTCTTCTTCCAACGTTCAAGCCGAGAGACAGTCACCTCCTCCGCTTCATACCCGCATCGCGTAATGCCTTTAAAGATATTTGTAGTGCTATTGAACTCAGAAACAGCGATTCCATGCCGTACTTCCGCGCGCGCCACCTCCGTATACCTGCCATCGACAAAAAGCGTCATCCCCTTGCGTGTGACGAGTATCAAGCCTGCGGTCAGATTCAAACCCGTCAGGTAGCGTATATTGGTAAGATCCGAGACAATAAATGCCGCTGTTTTCGCTCTGCTTATTAGAGAAGAAGGCTTAGAAGGACGCATGAGCGTAGGGTAGCGCGAAGCGCAGAAATTTGCTACAATAGTAGGAAACCATGAGAAATATCCTCAACTGCTTCCGGAGTGCATCTGCGCCACACATTCTTGGAGCTACGGCGCTCGCGGTGCTCGCGTCGGTCGTGCCCGATCTCGCTCTTGCCCAGTACTACAACGGTCCGGGAATCGTTGGAGGAATTCAGTATGCTCAATCGGTCGGTGGAATTTCGGGGAAAGGCGCGCGCGAGCTCATTGTCGGTATCCTGCTTGCGATACTCGCATTCATGGGACTTGCCGCCGTGGTCGTCATTGTCATTGCGGGCATTATGCTGGTCGTCAGCTTGGGAGATGAAACCGCGAAAGACAAAGCGAAGAAAATCATTCTCTACGCGGTTGTCGGTCTGATCGTGATTGCTCTTTCAGCTGCGATCGTCGCAATCATCGCGAATGCAACGGGTATGGAGGGTATCTTTGGGCCGATTCCAAATCTCGGTGACGGGACGATTTCCATATCGAACCCTCGACAAGCCGTCCTCGATATTCTCAAGACCATCCTGAGTTACATGGCACTGATTGCAGTTGTTGTCATTGTCATCGCCGGCATTATGCTTGTAGTCAGCATGGGAGAAGAAGGACCAAAAGACCGCGCGAAGAAGATCATCTTCTACGCAATTGTCGGATTACTGATCATTCTCTTTGCAAGCGCCATCGTAGGACTCGTCGACAGTCTCGTTTAGAAACACATGCACTACCCTCGCACCAGCATCGTTGCGGCATTCATTCTAGCTTCCCTCGGAGGAAGCGTGACCATCGCGCAAATTGCAGGCGGTGCCGAAGAAACACTCACCATACCGCTTGGATCTATTTTCGAAATGGAGATAGCGGCCGAGCCGCAAGCGCAAGTGAGCTGGTCGCTGTCGCAGGGAAGCACATTTATACAGGCAAGTCGCGAACCGGTCTTTCAAGCACGGTTTGCTAAGGAAGGCGATTACGTTCTCGCGGCACAAGTGCGGGAATCCTCGGGAATTACGGAGCGTACCTTTCAACTGCACGTGCAGCAGCGCAACCCGGAAGACGTTACACAGCCGATGCAGACAGGAGATGCCGTGGTGTGGGACCCGCCGCTAGAAAATACCATGCTGCCCGTCTCGAGTACCCGCCAAGTAGCAACAGTCACTCCTCTTCGGGATGACATACAGGCGCTTGCTGTTGATTTCGATATCACAAACGACAGCAACGGAGATGGAAATCCGCAAAACGATGAAGATACGCGCAATACTCTGTTTCGTACGGACGGAAATCCCCTCTCCATCTGGTTTGTCGGCGGCAAGCCTTCAACGATCCGACTGGGAGCGCTCTTCAATGATGCAACGACGCAATTTACAAATATCACTGTCGGGACATCGCCGACACAGCAGCCGACTCAAACGTCTTCCGTAGGCAGCAGCGGCTCCATCATCGAACAAATGTCATCCTCTTTCTCGACGATGCCTCAGCAACTTAGAGACGCGAGTATCGTCATACTGAACAATGACAATGGCAAAGTAGAATTTGCACTTCGCATGCCCGATACCGGAACGAAACCCATACTCCTATACTGGGACTTCGGGGACGGCCATAACCAAATGCTCGACAGGCCTTTTCATACATACAAAAATTCCGGACAATACACCGTCACGGTCGATATCCGCGATCTCTCGACCGGAAAGGTGATCGGGAGTGCCAGTGACACAGTCACCATCAACCGATTGGAAGCGCATTCCTCTTCGCAGGCGCAGACATCTTCGGAGCAATCGAGTACTGCGTCCGACCCGGCGTCTGGTGGATCATCCTTCCTTAGTCTTGTGATTAAACTCCTCATAGCCTTGATCGGTTCTGTTGTGTTCGGCGTTGTAGTGTTCATGATCATCGGCTTGGTGAAGAAGAAAGGATTCTCCCTGCAAAAGACTCTGGAGATCGCCGAAGAGAAAATCGTCAAACCAGTTGAAGACATCGGCAAGCAAAGTCCTCCGCCAATGGAAATCATTGCAGAAGAACTGCCGACTCCTCCGCCGGCACCCAAAGAAACTCCAGCGCCAACTCCAAAACCGACGCCGGCACCAACGCCTCCGCCAGCAACACCGAAACCGGCACCAGTTCCTAACCCAATATCTCAGCCGGAAACTCCATCGTGGCTCTCGGGAGCGTACCAACAAAACTCTGCTCCTGCTGTAACGCCACCGGAGCCGAAATCTACTCCCACACCACCACCTCCAAAACCACAACCTGCACCGACACCACCGCCCCCTAAACCACAACCTGCTCCGGCTCCCGTACAAAAACCTGCAGCTACGCTGCAACCAGAAACACCATCGTGGCTCTCGGCAAGTAATCTCCAGAATGCAGCCTCCCCTCCTAAGCCAAATCCCGTCCCAGCTC
>CAYGDT010000013.1:0-21541 GCA_964348745.1 uncultured Candidatus Peribacteria bacterium | reverse complement strand
GGAGATTACCGACCATGTCATGACGCCCGAAAAAGCGCAGGAAGAAGACGCGATCGGCGTGTTCGGTGAGCGCTACGGTAGCGAGGTCAAAGTGTACGTCATCGGAAAAAAGGGCACTGCTTTCAGCAAAGAGATCTGCGGCGGACCGCACGTTTCAAGTACGGGTATGCTCGGATCTTTTAAAATTCAGAAAGAAGAAAGCTCTTCATCCGGCGTGCGGAGAATCAAAGCAACGATAGCAGGAGGACCGGAGGAGATAACGGTCGCAGGGAAAAGCAGTGGATAGAGGAAGGTGGATAGTGAATAATGCTCCTGTTCTCCAATTTTCCATCTTCAATTTGCACTCGTCCATTCAGCGGCTCGCCATTGCTTCGTTCATAGTGACGGCACTCGTATCCGTTCCAAGTTTCTGCGCCGCCGAAAACGTAACGACGTGGGAGTTTCAAAATCAAATCAAAATCGAAGGCTTCGAAACCTTTAACTTCGCCAGTGTGCAGTTGCGCGACGAGGGTTTGGCGCTCTCGGCGGAGGCGGACGGACAATTAGTGCATGTCAGTGATATCCGACACGCAGTCGACATCGTCTCCATCACGTACACGTCACTCACCGGCGGTACCGGCATTTTCTTCTGGCGTGCTCCCGGTATGGAAGCAAACGACGTGTATCAAATTCCCATCGACTTTGCACAAAGCACGTCGCCGCAAGATCTCGTTCTCGATTTGACGCAGATCAATGTGTGGGACGCTCGCAGCGACCGTATGGGGTTCGTCATCCACGCCGGAACGCAGATCACACTGCACCATGTCGATCTCTCCGGACCGGGAATATTCGATCGTATCTGGTATCCCCTCAAAACGTTTTTTAACCTCTATGATGCCAAGGCATCCAGCGTCAATTTTCTCTGGGGTCCGCTGATGACTTTTGGTGAGTACCAGCTTGAGCATCTCTACTCCACTGTTCCGCCGTCCGGTTATTCCTGGAACATCGTTTTTTACCTTGTGCTCGCAATCGCGCTGGCAGCAGCGCTTGTCGCTGGCAAACTCAAAAAAACCGCGCGTCCGCTTGCTCTGTTTTGTATGCTCTTTGCTGGGCTCTGGCTTTTGTATGACCTGCGCATGGGCAGCGAACTGATAGGATTTGCGCAAGAAGACATGCAAACATGGTGGAGCCAGCCGCCTGAACTTAAAAGTTTCCGCGATCGCAGAAGTTTCACAGAATTTACGCAACTGGTTCCGAAACTTTTAGAGGGGCAGTCGCGGTACGTCTTCGTCGCATCGCAGGGTTGGCCGTTTACCGGAAGCATGCGGTACGCAACGTATCCTGCTCTCCCCTTAAGCCTCGAGGAATACCAAGCGATGGATCCGGAGGAACAAAAAGCAATCACGCAGTGGATCGTCTATGATCGCACCGACATCAAGATGGATGCAGATCGCCAACTGACACTCGATGGGGTGCCGATCTCGACCCCTGGCGGAGTGATTATGAGTTTTGAACCCGGTTCGTTTATGTTTGTTACCACCTCGCAATAATCTCCGCCTTCGGCGGAGTCCGCGCAACAGCGTTGCGCGGCTACGATAACAATAATATTCCATCATGATGCTTCTGTGGCTACCTATCGGCATGATCCTCCCTACCCTTTGCGGGTGGCTGCTGCTGCGCGCAACCGAAGGCGATACACCCGTCCTGCACCGTACCGAACGTATCGTCGCCGGGTTTGTGCTTGGTGGCGTACTGACGACCTATGTCATTTTTCTGACTGATGTGACACACATGGGTAACTTCGGATTCCTCTCGATGCTCCTGACGCAAATTATTCTCGCACTGCTACTCGGAGCCTTCTGCCTTCGGCAACAGTATAAAAAAACAATCCACTATCCACTATCCACTATCCACTATCCCAACACGTCACTCCTTTCTTGGCAAAAAACCCTCGCGATTGTCCTCGGCCTCTGGCTTGCCATCAAACTCATTGCCGGCTTTATATTCCTGATCGGCCCTGCGTACTTCGACGACACAATCAGTAACTGGAACCTGCGTGGAAAAGCCTTCTACGTAGCCAAGCACATGGTTCTTGATATCCCCGGGAACCAAGAAATCAGCTCGTATCCACCGTCGATTCCACTGCTAAAAACATGGCTCGCAAATGTGAGTGGTGGTTGGCATGAAGGGTTAATCAATAGCATGCATATTCTCTGGTACATCGCGGCACTCTACCTCGTGTACTGCATTGCGCGACGCTTGATGAGTACGAGCTGGGCGCTGCTCGCGGCGTACCTGCTCGGGAGTGTCCCCCTGTATGTCATGCACGGCGCCTCCGCGTACGGAGACTGTTTCCTCTCCGCTGTACTTTTTCTTGCAGTAGCGTGGATGTTTCTTGCCGCTCGGTCGCCCAGTCCCGAGCGCATGGCGTTTCTTCGGATCGGGAGCATCGCCGCGGGATTGCTGATCTTTACAAAAAACGAAGCGTTGCTGCTGCATGTACCCCCACTGCTCCTACTGCTGATCGGGCTCCTGCTGCTTGGGAAGTTCACGCGCAAGGAGAAACTTGCGGCCTGCACGTGGTATGCGCTGTCCATCACCGCCGTTGGCATCCCGTGGATCACGTACAAAGTCGCGCAGGGATTGACCTTCGGCAATGCAAAGGGGATCAGCGGTTTCGATATCACGTGGCATGCGGGCGTGCTCAAAGCCATCGGCTCCAGTACGTTCCTTATGGGCAGCTGGTCGTTGCTACCAATTCTCTTTGCCGGCCTGCTGGTGCTTCGTTTCAAAACCGCTCTACGCACACCGCTCGTCATCCTCACGGGATTTTTCTTGATGGTCTGGCTTGGACAACTGCCGATCTACATGCTGACACCGCTCTACGTCGAAGCAGTGGGACAGACCGGTTACGCACGGGGAATCATTCAACTGATTCCAATTGTTGTATTAATAACGACGGTACTGCTAAGGGATGTTGTGGGGAGACGGAGTGGTGATCGGTAATTGGGGATCGGGGATCAGTCGGTATCCGCCGTTTCCCGATTCCTGATTCCCGATCAATGATCACTGATTTCCGATTCCCGATCACTGATAACTGATAACCGATAACCGATCCCCCCATTTCACCAAACACCACCAAGCTGCTACACTTTCCCCATGCCTCAATACGCAGCCTTCCTCGGACACCAGCCGCACGTTAGCATCGCAGAGCTTGCCGCAAGCATTCCGGGCTTTGCACTCGATAAGATCGTCGACCAGCAAGTGGCGATGTTTTCGAGCTCCGAAGAACTGGATCCGGCAGATCTCACACAGCTCGGAGGATGTGTACTGCTTGCCGTGCGTATCACGCAAGACGCAGTCGGTTTGGAAGATATTCCGCAAATCATCGGGAAGGAAACTGCGCACGTCAAAAAGAAAGTCACGTTCGGTTTGCGCTGCTTCGGGTTAGCGCCTCGCGAGATCAAGCGTGCTTACCACGATAGCAAGGAATGGCTTCGCAAAAACGAGAAACCCAGTCGGTACATAGGGAACGACCATAAGCCGGCAGCGACCGCACTGCTGCACGACGCCGGCGTGATCAGCGGAAAAAAAGGTGTGGAGCTCTTCCTTATTGTCGGCGAAGGCGGACTGTGGGTCGGTAAAACAATTGCTGCGCAGGATATCAATGCCTATACCAAGCGCGACATGGAAAAGCCCGTGCGCGATACTACGGTCGGGCTTCTGCCGCCAAAACTCGCTCAGATCATGTTGAACCTCGGTGCATGGGCTGCTACAAGCGCTGAGCTACAAGCTACTCACGTTGATGAAAAAACCGGAGCGAAACCCAAGCGCAAGAAAACAGTCATCTACACCGTACTCGATCCCTTCTGCGGCACGGGCGTCATACCGCTTGAGTGTTTGCTGCGCGGCTGGAATGTTCTTGCGTCCGATTCTTCGGTGAAAGCAGTGAACGGCTGCACGAAGAATATTGAATGGTTGCGCAAAGAAATGAAGATTTTTAAAAAAGATGTCAATGATGTAGTCGAAAAACACGATGCGACCAAGGCTTTCTCCTTCAAGCAATTGCCCGACATGATCGTCACCGAAACCAGCCTCGGTCCTGCACTCACGAAATTCCCCAATCAGCGCGATCTCAAGAAACTCATCTCCGAGAGCGAACAACTGCAGGCTGCTTTTCTGACGAACGTTGCTCAGACAGTACCCGGCGTCCCCGTTGTCTGTATTTGGCCTTTCTGGCGTGCAAAAGGTGAACGGTACCGTCTGGAAAAAATCTGGAATGCATTGGGGAAGATCGGCTATACGGCAACGCTGCCCGACGGTATCACCGCGGAAGACCCCGCACACCCGTCGCTCCTCTACCAGCGCAAGGATCAGTTTGTCGGACGGGAGATCGTGATCTTGAAGCCTACGGCTTCAAGAAACGGAAAGTGAATAGTGGATAGTGGATAACGGAAAGTGCATAGTGGAAAGTGGATAGTGGAAAGTGAATAGTGGATAATGTTCACGAAACTGCTTTATCCTTTATCCACTCTCCTTTATCCACTATCTATTCAGTACATCGGCAGCAGTAAAGATAGGGGCTAAAACTCTCATCATAGTCTTCTGCCTCTGGCATATGACAGCAGTCGGCATCTACTCGCTGTATAACGTCGACAACTACCCATTGCTTCATTGGCTGGATTCTAAGCGCGAGATAATTACACCCTACGTGCAGATGACTTCGCAGTGGCAGCGGTGGAATCTTTTTTCTCCCGATCCGCTGCGACGGGTAACCTACATGTCCGTAGAGTATCGAAACGGTCGCAATTGGGTGACGATCAAAGAGATCGACGAGTATCATCTTTCGTGGTGGCAGCGCGCACCGGAACTCAAAATCATTCGTCGCATGGAGGAAGACGGCATGACCGCGCTCCAGGAACGCTATCTCCACGATATTTGTCGTACGCAACATCTTCCCGAAGGATCACTTCTGCGCTTGCAGAGGCGCTCCATGGTGATCCCGAACAACGAAACCCCACAGACAACACAGTGGTGGAATGACTGGCAACCCGAATGGTATTACGACCAACTGGTAGAAACCGCCTGCCCCAAGACTGCATGAAACGCATCGTCTCCTACCTCGATCGGTTTTTCTTCGAAGAGGTTTCGGCAACGGGATTCGGTCTTATGCGTATCGCATGGGCATCTTCGGTTTTGATCTACCTGCTCGGGAGCGCGTCGGACACCGTGCGGTACTACAGCGACGCAGGCATCATGCCGCAAAATCTCGGATACCTCGTTTTTCGCAGCGAGTACCGCTTCTCGCTTCTGCAATACATCACAGAACCGCATGCCGTCGTAGCTCTTTGGTGCGTGTTCGTCCTCACACTCACCTGCACGATCATCGGCGTCTGGCCTCGGTTGATGACCGTTGCGTCGGTACTCCTTCTGTTTTCGTTCCATGAACGAAACCTTCAACCGCTCGGCGGCGGCGACACGGTGCTGCGTCTGGTGGGATTCCTGCTCATGATTGCACCGGAGATTTCCGCGTGCTCCCTCGCACGTTTGGAACTCCAATGGGAAAACTGGCATGCCCACCGAAGCCTTGGCGAAGGCGGGCGAAAGACCGGCGCGTTCCTCAAACCGTTGCGCACGCAGATCTGGCCGTATCGACTGCTGCTGTGGCAGATCATGATCATCTACCTCTACTCCGCATTCGATAAGATGCAGGGAACCATGTGGCTCGATGGCACGACGGTGGAATCGGTATTCCATCACTCGCATTTCTTTCGCTACGGAAAAGAAATCGCAGACAGTCTGACGTGGATCTCACCCTTCGCGTGCTTCTACACGCTCGTGGCGGAATTTTCATGGCTGCTGCTCCTGGTACCGCGCGAAGTCTGGCAAGTGCTTCCGCCACGATGGAAGCGCCACAGTCTCAAACGCTGGGTGATCGGTTTTAGTTTGCTGTTCCATTGGGGAATCTTTGCCTTTATGGATGTCGGTTCCTTCCCACTTGCCATGAGTGCGGCTTTCATCGGTCTGCTGCTCGACGAAGACTTCGCAACGTTCAAGTCGATATGGAACCGCCGCATGCAGGGAAGAATCATCGTCCTCTACGATGGCGTCTGCGGGCTCTGCCGCAGGAGTACGTTTACTCTGGGGATGCTCGATTTCCTCGGGCGTCTCACACCGGTCGATTTTCGCGACAAGGCGATCCGCTCCAAATACGCACCGGAAATCACCGAGGAAAACCTCGATCGGGCGATGCATATTAAACTCCCTGATGGCCGCACGTTCAAAGGCTTCGATGCATTTCGTGTCCTCTGCCGTCATCTGCCACTGACCATGCCGCTGACTCCCCTGCTCTACCTGCCGGGCGTTGCGCCCATCGGACGGGTGATCTATGGAAAAATTGCAGAAGGCAGGAAGAAGTGTGCAGGAGGTGCTTGCAGGCATACATGAACCAATGGGTTCCTGAATATTAGAATATTGGGATTGGAATATTAGAATATTGGCATATTTGAATGTTGGAATATTGGGCTTAGAATTTCAGAGTTTTGCCCTTATCACGCAATTATTATTCCGTATAATGCCAAAGAGTTGAAGGATCGCCACAATCTTCAACTGGTAGAATTATACCCATAATCCCGGGTAGCTCAGCGGTAGAGCAGTTCGCTGTTAACGAATTGGTCGTCGGTTCGATCCCGACCCCGGGAGCCAAACTTGACAAGTATAAACAAATAATCATTATATACTTAATGCATGAAGTTTTACTTCCCTATGAGAAGCAAGTTTTTTCAATCCTACAGGAATGCTCGGGTGCACAATGTTCTGATGAAGTAGAACAAATGGGATTGATAATGACCCAGATGGATGAATTGCCTTCATCTGCTATTCAATTAGCACGTGAGTGCGGCAGAGTAGATAGATTGCTCACACCCATTCTTGCAACAGTTGAAAATAGAAAACTTCGGAGAATTTCGAGTCAAGTAAAAAAACTGCGCCATCAAATCCGCTCTTCAATTAGCAAGCACCAACGTTCTTCAAAGCAATGGGAGTACATTCAATGGAAAGAGCCTGATTCATCGGAAGCGGAGTTGGAGCAAAGAGCTGTTGGCATTTTGCAAGAATTTGTATTGGCATACCTTGGCAGGACAAGTTTTCCTGAGAGAGATTCTGATGATTGGAATAGAGATCGAGAAGAATTACTCGTAATTGTTAGAGAAAATGGACAACAAAGAATGGCTGAAATAGGAGTGAGTAATGCATGGGCACATAATGGACCATTCGCAACATACCTAGAAGCCCTGTCCGCATCTGTGGGTGATGCGTATGACCTCAAGGAAGAAATTGACCGGAAAATGAGAGAATTGAAATATAAATGGGAAGCAGATAGCCCTCAAGAAAAACACGATTTAGCTATAGCAAATATTCAATCTGCTCTGCTGGAGAAAGGTTTAATAAGTAAAATACCTCTTCCTGAGAATGAATCTCCTGAATGGGAAAAAGATAAAAACTCACTCACTGCATTCTTCTCTGGAGATGTGTGGCTTACATTCGTTGATCTTGGATTAGCAGGAAGTTGCACAGGGAATGATTCTGCATTTTCGACTCCACTTGATGCCATCGCAACAAGTGTGGGTGAGCACTACCATCTTGCAAATGAGTTGACCGAAAGAAAACGGTTTCTGAGATATGAATGGGTTCACGAGAGTATTGATGATAGTAGGGCACAAACAATCCTTACCATTCGATATGGCTTACTTGAAAATTGTCTCATTAGTAGCCATCCTTTTCCTATTAAAGGTACAGATGCGTGGGAGAAAGATCGTACATGCTTATTAGAAGTACTATCTAACGTATCCGTGTATATTAAACGCTTTCAAAATCACGCATTTACAAATCACCCAGGTTTCCTAACTTATCTCGATGCCCTTCAGGCAAGCATTGGGGAGCATTACGATCTAAATGCATTTATAGAAACAAAAAAGAGACCTTGGAGACGCAAAACATCTGATATATCAGAAGCATAGCAATGCAAAAAGTGATACCCCACAGACAAGTTTGAAAATACAATCCGGTTCGGAAAAAAAGCCATTCTCGGGAGCCACACACAACCTCATATTTTGATCACGCGTTTGACAAGCCCCTCTTCTGCTGTATGATCTCCTTGTCATGCAGCCCTCGATTTTGAAGCAGAAGAAGGCAAAGAAGACCACCCGCATCGGGAAGGAGAACTGCTGATATCTATTGAATTGCGAATCTGCCAGCTCCCTCCCGGAGCTGTTTTTATATGTGTACCAATTTCTTCCATGGTAAACACCTCATCTCACTATCAGAGCACAATGCACTGGATCACTCCTCCGGCGCAACCGCAACAACCGCGAGAGCCGGTAAAATTAATGGTTCTGACATCCGTCCGCGATGTGGGCTCCTGCGATAAAAACGGTATGAGTGTCAGCACACCGGAGGGTTGGCGCTATATGGAGGGTGCTGTCGAGCGGCTGATCAATGAAACCCGCGAAGGTGGAGCCTTGTCAGGTTTGATCGAAGTCGTCGGTGTCATTACCGATGATATGGAAAATGACATGCGCGATTCTCCATATCCTGCTCAGCCTCGACCATACCAGCCGTGGATACATCAATCACATGTGCGTACTGAAGCGGGGGTGTTACTGGCGGGCGAAGAGATGACGCACTGGATTCCTTCAAACTTCCGTACGATCAATGGCAGACGAGAACCCGAGCAGAAAGCCGAACTCAAAAGAAATTTTGAAGTCCACGTTGCAAAGCTGATGCAGGAACGCAATGCGGATGTTCTCCTCTCTGATCACTATATGGCGAGAATTGAGCATTTGATTGGACAGGAACATGGGATGTACGGACGTATTTTGAATATTCATCCGGCGATCACGCTCAGCAATCACCCGTACTGCTTTCGCGGTCCCACCCCGACACAAGATGCAATTGATAGAGCGCAGCACGACGAGAACACGATTACCGGTGCGACTCTCCACCTCATCAATCACATCATCGATGACGGTCCTCCGATTGCACATATGGAAGGTACTCCCGTCTATCCATACGACGATCCGCAGCATCTCCGCTATCGCAATTATCAGCAGGCAAAACTGCCTCTCTTAGTGACGGGGCTACGGCACTACATTGAACACGTCTTCATGCACATCAATCGACATACCTCACAAGTTCCCCAAGGACGCCATGTATCCGCTTAATCTGCTCCATCAGCGGCAAGATATTTTCCCGCTCTTTCACAAGCAGATCATCGGCGAACCATACATATTCGATTTCTCATCCAACAACCCAAGAACTCTTCAGTTTGATACTAAAGATTTTGATCAGTTTCAAAATATTGTTTTTGATGAACTGAAATCATCTGATTATCAATGGGGCATCGGACGATATCTTGAGGAACGCTCTACTGTGCTACGGAACTATCCGCACATGATTGAAGAGGGGCGCATCTACCATGCCGGTCTGGATATTATTGTGCCGGAAGGTTTTGAGCTTCATGCGCCAATCGCGGGGACAGTTTGCTGCACTGGAAAAGAAGAGGATGCCGGCAGTTATGGAGGCTACGTCGTCTTGGAACATCAGACAGCTTCTGATTCTTTCTATGCACTCTACGGACACCTGAATGCAAATCACCTCGTACAAGAAGGTGACAGGATTGAACAAGGGCAGATATTCGGAAGAACCGGAGCGTATTCCGACAGTGGGGGCTGGTTCACGCACACGCATCTGCAAGTCATTACTGAGAAAGCGTATACAGCAGGACGAATGTTCCAAGGATATGTAACGCGTGATGATCTTAAAGAAATCGAATACCTCTTCCCTTCCCCTTATTACTTGTTCCGATACTGACAATAGGTGACGCTCATTTTCCGTTTCGCCAGCATGCCATCAAGGTTGATGATAATTGACATAGGTTGCCAAACTAAACTTAGAAAGATGTGGCGACATATTGACATAAGTTGAAAATAATGTAATTTATACATATGTCGCACTGGAATACCATCGACACCGATTGGGATGATCCAAATGGTTGGGGGAAACACACCATCCCCTATCTTAACACCCTACACCCTATCACCGGAAATCTTGTTGAATTTGCAATAAGAGAACAGCATTGCTACCGATATGGAATTGTTCAAAAGTTCATCGAAAAAGTTGACGCACGGATACGAAAAATTCTTGAATCATGTGAGCGACATAATCCTCAAGAATTCCAAACAAAAAATTACTCTAAGGAAGAAATTTCGCGATTAATTTCTTATGTACGAAATGTGACACGTATATTTCAGATATATTATCAAGTTGGTGATGAGAAGAAATGGAGTGATAAATTACCATGTTTCCATGGTGATAAATTCGATGGATTAAATGTTGGACAGTTAGGACAAATTCTTAATGGAGTTGAAGATGTGTTAGAAAATAAATTCACACAATACTGTCGTGCGCAAGTGGCAGAACAAGACGTATATACGCTTGTTGCATTTATGAATTTGCTGGAAAGAGACGCCAATGTGGATATAGATCCGCAACCTCCTATGATCGAAACTGACACATCTGAAGTAGGATAAATTACTATTTCTCATACCATGCACTCAGACCTCAAAGGAAGAATCGAAGACGCTTTACGCGAAACACGATATCACCCCGATTTTGCGAAAGAGGCAGATCATCAGATAAAAGAATTCATCGATGAATCCAAGCAATCTGGACGACTCGAATCAGTGATAGAAGAAGTGCGGAGCCGAACATATGATTCCGTACTGATGCAAGAAAAATATTTCCCTGCCCGACTAGAATTTTTAACAAGACTCATTTCGTATTTAGGAGAAAGACCCGAACCAAATCTGGCTGTCGCGGAAGACGGCTGCGGAACTGGTGTGGATCTGCATGTGCTCAATGTGTTGCTTGCGGACAAGGTGACGCTCACCGGAATTGATAAAAGTGAAGCTTCTCTTGCCATAGCAAAACGCCGAGTTCCGAATGTTCGGCTTATACCTGACTTCGATGAGTCTACGTTTGATGTCATCTATTCGGACTATGTAAGTATCGACGGCAATTTCATTTGGGAGATTGGCGATAGGGGGAGCAAGGCGTTTTATGCGCTACGTTCCCCCGGCATTGTTCTTCAAAATGCTGACATGAGGCAACTCAGTTTATACTGCAGTTTTTTTGGGCAGAAATTTTCAAAAACAATTCGGCCAGAATTATTGGCAAGCATAGAGGGTGGCCATGATGCTTATCTGTGCAGATTTGAAAAGGACTAATCTTTGTGGCTTTGTACAAGTCTCTCAAGCACGGCTGCGGCAGCGGCGATGACGACAGAAATAAAAATCGCAAAAAGACACATCGCAACACCGCCCGCAATATCCTCTTCGATGGTGCGCTGAACTATAAAGAGGTAGGCCACTGCCCCCATAACAAAAGCAACAAGAACAATCGCGCAGTATTGTATCGTCCGTAATGCTTTCACGGAATCTGATGAGAATGCCTTATTGTTTCCGATGTATCCGAGCAACGCAAATGCCTGATAGAGCGCTATAAAAAATGCGATGGACGCTATATAAACATACGCCAGGAATGGATCCCTGAAATACACCTCAAAGAGCGAGGCATGCACATTCCTGCCCTCGACGTGCGGTTCCCAAAGCAAGAAGATGAGAGTGCCGATACCAATAAGAAGAATGACTGCTTGTAAGAACAATGCCGACAAGCGTTTGATGGATGGATTTTGCATACAGAAGTAGTAGTGAATACATATTTCTCACTTCCCCACATACGCCTTTTTCAGCGCTGCAAGGTCGAACTTCTTCATCGGCAGGAACGCCTGTGTGATGCGGTCGATCTGCTTGTCGGTTCCCTTCTGCATCATCTCATCCATCTCCGCAGGAGTGATCTGCCACGAGACGCCGTATTTATCCTTCAGCCATCCGCACTGCTCGGATTCGGGAACGGCGGAGAGCTTGCTCCAGTACGCATCGATTTCCTTTTGATCCTTGCAACGCACGATAAGGGAAATAGCTTCGTTGAAGCCGAACTTGTGCATGTTGCCGCTGTCCATCGCAGTAAACCACTGACCTTCCAGCATGAATTCGGCGAACATAAGTTTTGCAGCCTTCTCCGGCGCCGCGCCGGGTGGGTAGGGCGCAGACATCCCGCGCTTTGAGTTCTTGAACACCGACACGTAGAAATCGATCGCCTCGCCGGCCATGCCGGTCATGTCGCCCGTGAACATCAACGAAGGGATGATGAACGGGCGCGGCTCGCCTTGAGGTTTCGTAAGAATGAGCTGCCATGTGACTCCATATTTGTCTTTTATCCAGCCGTAGTGCTCGCTGAAAGGGTACGTATCGAGGGGCATGAGCGGCTCACCGCCATCGGAAAGTTTCTCCCACAGCGCATCGAGATTCTTGCGTGCGCCCTTGTCCCCTTCTTTATTATGAGAGGGATCGAAGTTCACCATGAACGATATCGATGGATTGAGTTGGAAGAGCGGTCCGGCGCTGATGGACATGAACTCATAGCCATGCAGATCGAATGAAACGATGTCACAGTCTCCGGATGGCGTATCGTGAAGTGTCGTGACATTCTTCACTTTTGAGTCTTTAGCAAATGCAGACACGTAGAACGCTGCGGCTTCCTTCGCCTTTGTATCAAACCAGAGATGGGGAACGATTTTCTGCATAGTGCAACGTTAGTATAGACGAATGAGCGGGATCATTCTTTCAGAAATGCCTGACGAATTCGAATCGCGATTTTTAGTGTGCGCCGATACCCACGAGACCCGGTTTCTTTTCAGTGACCCTGAGAACTTTTTTCAAGGTATCAAGATTCAGATCGCTCAATTTTTTGAAGCGGATGCAGCTACGACCGACACTGACTTTTCCCAGTTCATTTTTGTACTTTTCGGCAATGTACTCGCCGTTGTCGACCGCACACACGTACAGGCTGACGTACTGTTTCTGGCTGGCGAGTGCGATGGTGGGCCATGTGATCATTTCTTTCTTATAGTTTCTGTACGGGAAAGTACCGTATCCCAGCACGTTGTATGCAAAGTGCGGCTTTAGTTTCGGGGCGGTTTTCTGAATGAACGTATGGAGAAATTCGATGAGCTCACGACGATCATCAGGAAGAGCTGCCATGTACTCCTTCACAGATGTTGCCTTCGTTGGTTTGAACATGTTCATGAAATCGCAGTATAGCACAAATGCGCTAGGATTTTGGTATACTGCCCGCATGAAAAAGAAGCACACCGTGTATCACAAAGACGGTAGTATCTGGGCGAAAGGAACCATCGTTGATGGTGGTCCCGAGGGGTATTGGGAATGGTATCGGAAAGACGGTTCGATGATGCGATCGGGGACGCTACAAAACAGTAAGCAAGTGGGCGAATGGACGACGTACGACAAAAATGGCCGTGTGGTCAAAGTAACGCAATTCGTTGAGAAGAAGCAGAAATAAGAGAAGTCTGGCCACTTTCTGCAATTGACAAGAATCATTATTCTACTATAGTATTTTACTATGATTAACAGACCTGATGAAAATATTGAATTGGCTTCAAGAGAAGAAATTCTCGTAGCCCTTGTAAAGTTTACAAGTCCTCTCAATGAACAACGCTTAAGAGGCATACAAGAAGATAGAATTGCTGCGACAAGTGCTGAAAAATATGCGGCAAAAGCGATTCTAGCTTGTATTGATGCTGTGAGTGAGCATGGTGGATTGGACCTCTCGAGCGCCATCCAACGCATCTACTCGTACTCACTTGTACCTGACCCCGTCAGAGAAATCTATGAAATTGCATACACACCTGATCCAGCACTCCCAACATTCCCCACAAAAACAGAGGATGTCTACACATGTCTTGCGATCCTTTACGCAATGAACTCAGCGGGAGTGAGGCTGTAACCAAAATAGCATCATGAATCATGATAATGAACCGCAGGCAAACATTGGGGAGAGCGGTATTCCCGAGAGACGTATTATTGTTCCAATGACAGGGGGTGATAGAACGAACTTCTATAAGATCGACTGGGCACGGGTTTTTAGCAATATTTCGTATTCCTATGACGGTACGATTCCGGAGAAAATCCTACGCTACGTCAGAGAGGACGGAACATTTGACATGCAAACAGCGTGTTCAGAATTGGGTGATGGTTATAGTAATTGGATCACTCGCTATGTCGATCAGCAAAGCCTTGCCCCTGACATCGACGCAATCTGTGCAATTCTAGATGAACACTCTGGCTCTGTAAGTTTTGTGCCAATCTTTACCGCAATCCCCATGCCAGATGTGCTTGATCCGGTAGACCGAGCCAGAGTTGAGGCAGCACTACTCGGGCATTGTGAATGGTTGATCTCCCGTGGTTGTTTACCTGAACTTTTTGCATGTTTTGAACAACTTTTCCCTGTGTGGTTTGACTCATTCGAAATAATCGCAGAACGTTTGCCCATTGGATTGCGTGAAGGCCACATCGAGAGAATGCCATACTATGTCGCAGGAGGAGGTCCTGATCGTACATATGACAATATGACAGAAGTACGCGCTGTGATCGAGCGGGAGTTTCCACCGGATGAATGGGACGAACTGACGCGGCAGGCGCTCAAACATCATCAAATGATTATGTTCGATAGAGCTTTCCGCCAGCGATGGCCCAACGGTTTACCGCTGAAATCTAAAACAGATTTGGAGCCTTTCAGGATTATGGTACGTCACCAAGTTTCGAATGCAGGACAGCATCGGATAGAAGACCAATCGTCGTAACGATGAAGCAATTGCAAATATTTCTCTTGCGACAGAACAAGCCATACTTTTACAGCGGATGTCTGGCTCTGGTAAGACCGCCTTCACCCCACCACCTTCCCTCCGCTTTTGATCGTGAGCGCAAGCTGACCGCACGCCGCAGCGATATCCTGCCCCATGGTTTTGCGCTCCGTGACATCGATATGCGCACTCAGCAGTGTGTTTTTAAAGGCTTCGATCCCCGACCGCGAACTTGCGGTAAACGCTTTGCCGGAGACAGGATTTAAGGGGATGACATTCACTTTCACCGCACTGGTTGTCCGGACAAATTTGATAAGCCGTTTCGCTTCGTCCACGGTGTCATTAACGCCGGCAATCAGCGTGTACTCGAACGTGACATGATGCCGGCGGTTGCCGTGTTTTTTTTGGTAATCGTGCGTCCACTTGGCAAGCCGGGTATGAAAATTCGGCGCAGTCGTCGGTACGATCTTCCTGCGTGACGCTTCTTCCGGACTATGCAGAGAAATAGCGATGCGCACAGCGGGCCACTGCGGATCCGTCAGAATGTTTTCCAAGACCGGAAGAACCCCGACCGTGGAGACCGTGATGCGCGTAACACCGAGATCGGTATGGGTAATCCACGTACGGATCGCCTCTTTGACGTTGTGCACATTCACCAACGGCTCGCCCATGCCCATGAACACAACGTTGCTGATACGTTGTGGCAGCTCAGGTTTCTCCGCGAGAAACTGTTTCCAATAGCGATACTGATCCGCGATTTCATCCGAAGAGAGATCCCGTTTAAAACCCATTGCTCCGGTTGCGCAGAACGTGCATCCCATCGCGCACCCGATCTGCGATGACACGCAAATAGTCCACTGCTCACGCTTGTTTTTCATCAGCACGCTTTCGAAGAGCTGCCCATCGAGTCCCGAGAGGACGACTTTATGCGTGTCCCCCGCGCTGCTCGAGAGTGTTGTCACCGGACTGCAACTGATCCACGGAACCGCTTTTTCAAGCACTGCACGCATGTCTTTGCTGAGTGTCGTCACACTCTCCCACCCCGTCATCGACTCCGTGAAATACGCCTTCTCGATCTGCCGCAGGCGAAAGGCGGGCTCGTTGGGAAAGAGTTGCAAAAACCGGTCATGACGGTTGCAGGGGGCTACATTCATGTGCTGAGTGTATCAGCCTTCGACAGGCTCAGACTATGGGTTCAGCATGGAACTACTGGAAAAGATGGCAGTTGGTTCGCCCTGCCGCATTGCTGGAGTAGAATAAGCATGTGACCGATTATCAATCCCTTCTCCGCGCATTCGCCGAGCAACATGTGCAATACCTCATCGTCGGTGGAGTGGCGGTGAATCTGCACGGCTACCCGCGATTCACCAATGATATTGATATTCTCCTCGCTCTGGATCATGAAAACCTTGCAAAAATGGCGAGGATTATGGAATCTTTAGGATATCAGCAACGACTCCCGATCTCTATTCAGGAATTGGGAGATACTCAAAAAGTACAAACGTTTATAAAGGAAAAGGGACTTGTTGCGTACTCGTTTATTCATGCAAAAGAACCTCAGTTCAACGTCGACGTATTGGTCAGTGAGTCGATGGAGTTTGAAAAATTTTCATCCCATGTGATGCACGCCGAGATTTGGGGTCTTACAATTCCTGTCATTTCCATTGATGATTTGATCTCGATGAAACAAAATTCCGACCGAGAAAAGGATATGCAGGATGTTGTTGCTCTGTTAGAATTGAAAGGCTTATGAAGCAAAAAAACACGCGTACCTCCGGCTTCGACAAAGACCATCTACGACTTCTAAAAAATGCCTCCGTAGAAAGCAAATTCCATGCACTTGCTTCAATGATAGAATTTGCGAAAGAGGCGGAAATCAGTTGCAAGAAACGCGGCACAAAGCATCGATCAGTTTTCTCAAATAAAAACTAAACGTTCATTGTTCGATACACATGCAACGGCGCATGCCTCCTATTTTTTGGATGATCCGTTTCGTGCGTCCCCGGCCAGTCGCGCATGGCAAAAGCTTTATCTAAATATTGACAATAATTCATTGTAGTTTATATTCTATCAACTATGGATACGTCGGATACCGATGACACAGCGGAGCGTCTGCTACAGGTCGCATACGGCAGTATGGAATTTCTGCGTGCATTGGAAAGTATTCACCCTGCACATGCGCGGGTGCGAGAGCTTCGTAAAGTTACAGCCACACAATGCAGCATACTGCTCACGGGTAGGGATGGCGAGATGAAGAGCATCCCTACTCAACAAGTAGAGGATGCATTTGTAGAAGAAGGTTTAGAAGACCGACACAACATATACTTTTACGGAGCCGATGCTCAGGAGAGTGGACAGAGGACACTTATGACCGAGACGCTTCGATGCTTAAATAGTAGGACCAAAAAGCCCGCACTATTTAAAGCGCATGTCGCCGATGCACTCTGCACACGCGTCACTGCTCCACGCAGCGAACACGCAAGCTGTGTCTACGAGCTGCTTCAATTTGATACAAGAACGATGGCAACAGCATCTCACCATTTTTTCGAAGCACTGGAGCGCCGCATCCATGCCGTGCGCGAAACATTCAAGCTGCCGGGAGGAGAAATCACACGTGATGCACATGAGGAAGGATTCCTCCTGCAGAACTTCAATGAACTGCAAACCATTCTTGCGCTGTTTTATAGTGGCGCGCACTCGCAATCTTTCGGCGATACAGAGGAAGTAGCGGAAACCCATGGATCTTCCCCCATGGAGGCTTACGCCAACGGACTGTTGAACAGTTTGTACAAAATCGGAGAAAACGATCTCTTTGATCAATTTTTCAGCATCGTTTCAAGACAACTGAAGAATTTTGGCTTCAGTAACGGCAATTGGGGGCATTGGCCGGGACCTCTCCGTAACACAACGATCAACATTATTGCATTGCCCGATGGTACGTACACGCTGGATATGTACCGCAGCAGACAACCTGAGCTTGGACTCGATCTTGGGAAAAAATTCGGTCGTTCCACGGGTCTTACGAAAACGTACGTCGGTATGGCGTTGCCGGTGGAGCGGGGTATGTGTCATATCGATTGCGCATGGTTAGAGGAAAAGCTGCGAAGTGTACTTCCTGAGCTGCACACCACAACAGATCAGATTGCCGATGCATTTATCGAGACTCATAATAAACAAAGGAGAAGAGAATCCTATCCGGATTCCATTCTGACGGTGCATGAGGGGGACGCCTACAACGTCTCAATCGCTGCAGATGGACTTCATACGCCCACAGGAGATTCTTTCCGGTGTGCGCCATGGCAACGAGAAAGTACCACTGTGCTTGCACCCGTCGGTGCTCCGTACTGGAGACCATTTGAGCTGCAATCTCCACACATTCTCTTCAAGGTTCAATCAAATAGATATGTGCCACGTTTAGAACCGTATTTTGGCTCTGAACACATTCCTGTTTTCAATGAAGAAAGCAAAGCGCAAATGCGCGCACTGACAGACAGGATCGAGCAGGCTCTTCGTAGTGAATGACCATCCGCTTGTCTCATGTTTCCTGTATCTCATACACATGCAGAGGGGCATGCCTCCCGTTTTTTGGATGCTCCGTTTCATGTTTCCACGGCCAGTCGCGCATGGCGAAGTTGTACGAGACGATGCGGCAGCCCGGACGGAGCTCCCGTACAAACTTCGGTTTCAGCTTCGTGTTGACTGTGCCAATCAGCGCGTAGGTGTAAACGGCATCGGCATCGGAGAGATCAATCTTCAGCACGTCGCCATACATGTACCGCAGATTGCTCAACGGATGCATGCATTGGCGTAAGCGCGCGATGAGGTAGATCGGCAATGCGCGTTCGATGCCGATGATCCGCGCTTCGGGGTTGGCCTTTGCGATGTACCTGCAGACACGCCCTTCGCCGCAACCGAGTTCATAGAACACCGACCCTTTACCAAGTTGTAACTGCCTGTTGATGCGTGCAAAATCCCACGATGGTGTGGGGACCCACGGAGCGAGACTCAATCCCGCAAGTGCAATGGGTGCGAGGAGAAGCGCGAGACAGATTTCCAGAACGAGAAGCAGCATACGAAAAACTTGGGGAAAGCACACTCATTCATTGCGCACGGCCTCGAATGCAACGCCGCTGCTTTGCAGTATTGCACCGGAGAGTTCCGCTTGTGAAAGCGCATTGCGGAAGACCGAACCGATGAGCAGATCCCCCGTTATGGTATCGGTGCTCAATCTGCCATTCAGCGTAAATGTGTCGTCCTGCGCTTCTTCGGGCTGAT
Organism: uncultured Candidatus Peribacteria bacterium; assembly: GCA_964348745.1. Lineage (GTDB taxonomy): Bacteria > Patescibacteriota > Gracilibacteria > Peribacterales > Peribacteraceae > CAYGDT01. The sequence goes on along the minus strand of CAYGDT010000013.1, from coordinate 2,508 downwards.
GCGGTAGCTTGCCAATAAATGCCCCCTGAAAAACGAAGCTCCCGTCGCGCTGCAGTTTCCCGATGCAGAGTGTCGATGACGCCTCGATAAAACCGTTGAAGTCTTGGGTGAGACTTCGATCTGTAATCCGTCCTTCAGCTATCCACGTGCAGGTTATTTTTCCGTTATCCACTACGGTAATATCCATCGTGCCGTGATAATCGGAAACAAAGCGTCGCGCACTGTTGAGTGCGCTTGCTGTAGCAAACTTCCCGTGAAATGTCGCACCGCTTCCGGCATAGATTTCGTCTTGTTGCCACGGCGGATCGGAACCGAATATGGCATTGGTTGGCTGCATCAAAACTGATCCCCGACAAGCTGAGAGCAGTGCAGCTGCAGTGAGAAGAAGTACGCGGAGCATAGGAGCATATGGTAGCGAGTTGTCGCAGCTGCGGCACGGAGAAAATCGACGGTTTGATTGTTCTTGTAGGAGAAAAACTGTACAGTGTGGATTGATGAAATTGCGGATGCTCACACTTCTCATCGGCCTCTTCCTGCCACCACTTGCCAGTGCTTTCCCATTCGTGCCATACGAAGCAGATTGTCGCACGGAACTCAGCATTCCCACTGACAGGGAATTGCAGCCGGGGATCGAAAAAGGGAAAGTACGCGAGTGCATGCGCGACAAGGCTGCAGCTGCGCGTGCCACTGCACTAAAGAAAACTCGTGCTCCGAGGCTGCAGCGACAAGAATCTATTCTGGAACAAGTGCGTATGAAGCAGCAAAACCTGCCAAAGGCACTCGTCAATATCCGCGCATTGCGCGCAACGCCTACGGCCAGAAGAACAAGCAGCTACGCCGAAGATCAAGCACAGAAAGAATTAACACGTCGCTTCCAAGCCCAGCAATGTCGCACTTCTGTAACGAAGGACTGGATGAACTGCATTCGTAAAGCACAGAATCCTTAAGCTCTATTGAACTAGGAACTAAGAACTAAGACCCATATAAATCCTTCGAACTCCGCAGTACACTATTGCCATGCTGCGATCAGTTTCCGTCCACAGCAAACGTCTCGTCACTTTTGGCGTGCGCCTCGGCAGGCACGTATTTCTTTTAACATACTTGGTGCTCACGTTCTGCGCACTCTACTACACGCTGGGTCATCAGTCCGTTCCCCGCGTTCCATGGCCGCTCATCACGCACTTCTACGCCATGATGGCGCCGTTCCAGACCTACGTGACGCAAAACACCGAATTAATGATCTACGGAAAGTATGCAGACGGCTCCTGGCGCAAGATCGACCACGAGACATACTTCCCCTTCAGTCGCGGAGAGTATGCCATTCGCAGCAGGTTGTCCGGCGTGCAAGATATGGAGCAGAAATACGAAGCCATAGCGGCGCACATTCTGCAGGAGGAAAATAGGAAAGGAGCCGGCTTTGTCGCCGTGCGTATCCAGTGGGAGCAGTGGCCGGTATCGGAGTTGAGTTTCTATGGTCATTATGATGCTGAGCACGTAACAAAGACATTTGTCACAGAGTTTCCTTCCCAATGATGCATCAATCTTTTTTCTGCCGGCTTTCGAAGGCGCTACTACGCTTCGAAACGTGGTGGACACGCACCGGTCCACCGCACCTGATCGCCATCGTGCGTATTGTTATGGGAGGCTGGCTCCTTTTTTACTGGGGCATGCGCCTGCCGCATGTACGTCTACTGTATTCGACTGACGGCATCGTCTTCCCGCAGATGCCGAGCTACCTGCCCGAAAGCCTGCAGTGGATTTTAAGCGTACCCGAACCGCACATTGCATTCACGATCTATGTGATGCACCTGCTCCTGCTTGCGTGCGTTACGATCGGACTCTCCACACGCACTGCGTCCCTGCTTGCATTCTTCAGTTCGTGGTACTACTTCTACCTAAGCCACTACCTGTTCCATACCAGCTTCGATCGGCTGTATATCGTCTGCCTTTTGTTTCTTTCGATCTCGAGTGCAGGAGAAACCTTCAGCGTGGAAGCGTGGCGACGCTACGGCAGTCCGTTGCGATGGAAGCGTTTGGTATCGGTCTTTCCGCAGAGGATGTTTGCGCTCCAGATCACCATGACGTACCTCGGTGTTGCACTGCAGAAACTCTGGCTCCCGGGATGGCAGGGAGGTGAAATGCTTTGGTACTCCATGATGGGTGTCTGGGGAACGCCACTCGCGTTTTCTATCACGAGCTTGGGTTGGTCTGATTGGTACCATGTCGTCGTCAATCTGTTAAAGATGATGGAATTGATACTGCCGTTTGCCTTCTGGATACGTGTCTACAAGATCCGTTGGATCGCCTTCGGCTGCGGACTTTTGTTCCATACCCTTGTGGATCTGCTCCTCTACATCTGGTGGTTTGCCGTATTAATTCCTGCGTACATCGTTTTCTTTTCTCCAGAGGAGGTCTATGGTGCGCTGCGCAAATTCACGAAGAAGGATATTGCTCCTGTTTTATAGAGCATAGCGCGGGTCTTCGACCCGCAGATTATTATCATGACAG
>CAYGDT010000012.1:0-23667 GCA_964348745.1 uncultured Candidatus Peribacteria bacterium | reverse complement strand
GATGTAACATTCGCGAAGACGTGCGAGCCGGCGCAGGCTGCTTTGCTGTCTTCGGGAGAAATGCCCCCAGTGACAGCAATCACGATCGCGTCGATCAACGCGACCATGAAGTTGTCCTGAACGCGCTCAAGATCCGTCGCTTTCTTGTCGACGTAAGCTTCGACCCCGATCACCAGACTTGCTCTGGTCTCCGCATCTTGCGGCAAAATGCCTGCGAAGATGCAGTAATCGATCGCCAGAGCCGCGCCTTTCTGGGCTGCTCCAAAAACGAGCGGAATCTGCTCCTTTTCCGCGATGGTCACTTCGTTGTCCATAACCGCCGTAATGCCAGTTGCCTGACCGGGGTTATGCACGACGAGCAACTTCGTGTGCCCTTCATTGTTGCCAAAGAGTGAACTCAGGATGTTTCCGCCGACGATCGAGTCCTTTAGGGCGATCACGAAAGACGGGTGCGAAAAATGCACTAAGTCATCCAGGCTTCCGCATCCCGCTTCAGCGGCAAGCGGGGTTTTCCAATCTGCGGCATGACGCTCGCGATAGGCTTTCACCTTCGCGACAATAGTTTCCCAGTTTACCACTGGGCGATTCCAAACGTAATTCGACTCAGACATACGGTAGATCCTTAAAAAGTTTCTCGAAGCCGCTCAGCTGTGGCGGCTTCTTTTGGTTGAATGCGGCACATTGTTATGCCGCACAAAAAAAGAGACGCACCACTGGTAGTCACGCGACTACACACAAGAGGACAGGCAATAAAGAGCCCGACGAAATCACTTGTGGTAAAAACAGTGGCGGTCTATCCGCCCAAGGCGGACACAGCGCCACCGTCATCCACAGTAATCAAAACCAAATGCTTTCAAGGAACGACGTGAGCCCACGCAAAGCGCAAACTCCGGCGCATTTTGACAATATAGAGTGATTTGTCAAGTATATTTGGCATCCTCCCTGCCGGCCGAAGCCGCGTATTACGCGGCGAAGGCTGGTGCACACTCGAATTAACGAGTTAACGAATTAACGTATCTACGATACAATCCGACCTACCAATGACCAACCAACCCCTCCTCCTGCAACACGCCGACTACGGCCACCTCCTCCCCGCAGCGCACGGGCTGATCGCAGCGCATAGCAATCAGACAAAAGCGCACTTGATCGCAACCGGAGCCGCCATGGAAGCGTTGGCAAAGAAATTCGGCGGCGACACACAAACATGGAAAGTCGCAGGGATGCTTCATGATCTGGATTGGGATCAACTCGACAAAGACTTCGAGAGACACTGCGGGCAGCCGCTCCAAGAACTTCTTAAGACCATCGACGCGCCGCAGGAACTGCTCGGCGATATCCGTGCGCACTACCAGCACAAGTACGGTGCGGAGTATCCGCTGGATTCGATGCTGCGAAAAGCCTTGTACTGCGTCGACGAACTGACGGGGTTTATCATCGCCGTCACCCTCGTTCGTCCGAGCAAGAAAATCGCGGACGTCGAGATCAAGAGTGTAAGAAAAAAACTGAAAGACAAAGGCTTCGCCGCGCAGGTGGATCGGGAACAGATCGGGAAGTGCGAGGAGTTACTGCAAATTCCTTTGGATGATTTTATCGGCATCACGCTCGATGCAATGAAAACCGTCTCCCATGACATCGGACTCTGATCGTATCGCACGGCACTCACCCGCACCGGTCGGCACGCTGCTACCTGATAGTGAGGATGGCAATGCGTTGCCTGCATTTCATCTTGGTATCCAAATGGATCCGGATGTGCAAATGCACTATCTCAAAGCGTTCTCGCAACTCAACTACTGTCGCCTCTACGATGCAATGCGGGAGGGTAGGACGTTCTATACGATTCCCAATGAACGCTACAACGAGTGCGACGGGCTGATTTTAAACGCCATGATGAGAACGCTAAAGCCACGCAGAATCGTTGAAGTCGGATGCGGCATGAGTTCGTGCATGATGCTCGACACGAGTGCGCTGTTTCTGGACAGCGCGGTGCATTGCACGCTTATCGATCCGAGCCTGCATTTTGTACGGTCGCAAGTTCCGGCAGCGCACCTCCGCGCACATTCATTGCGTGAACAACCTGTGCAACAGGTGCCGACGAGTGTATTTTCCTCGCTCTGTGCAAACGATATTCTCTTTATAGATTCGTCGCATATGTATGGCGACGGATCGGACGTTTTCGATATATTCCATCGTATTCTTCCGTTACTCGCAGTTGGCGTACATATTCATTTTCACGATATCTTCGCAAGTTTTTCGTACCCAGAGTCGTGGGGCGACATGGCACGGGGCTGGAACGAAATCGACGTACTCCGCGAGTTTCTTACGCTGCGAAAGGGGTACGACATCTGCTTCTTTACGGACATGCTGACGCAAACATCCGCGCAGACAGTCACGCGCATTGTGCCGGAATTACAGGGAAAGTACGGCGGAAGTCTGTGGCTTCGTAAAACCGCAATGGCAGGCGCGCAGGCGACATCGGATGCTCTGCGTTTGCGGTGCATGGAAATGGGATTGAGATAGAGGATGCAGAGGATGCAGAAGAGTCAGAGGAAGACAAAAAGACGTAGTCGCCAGAAAGGAGGAACCAGTATATGCTTTCTCTCCTTATGCAATTTTCGCAACTCTGGGTCTCTACCATCGAACCGATTCTCGCGGCATGGCAACCGCGGTGCATCGTCGAGATCGGTACGGCGGACGGCGCCTTGCTCCGGCAACTGATCCCCTTCTGTACTGGACACGGTTGCACGGTCCACAGTATCGATCCGGAGCCGGGGCCTGCGGTAGAGCAGCTACTGCAAGAGAGCCACGGCATTGTTACGTTTCATAAAGACAGCAGCTTGCATGTGCTTGAAAATATCGCACCCTTCGACACGGTGCTGATCGATGGCGACCATAACTGGTACACCGTCTTTCACGAGTTAAAGATCATTGAGCGGCGCGCCGCGGCTACAGGCGCTTTTCCGCTCGTTATACTCCATGACACGGGCTGGCCGTACGGTCGGCGGGATATGTACCACCATCCCGAACGCATTCCAGCGGAGTACCGCAAGTCACACCGTCGCGCGGGTATAGTACCGGATGCGTCGTTACTCGTTGAACAGGGCGGCATCAATGCTACGTACTGGAACGCCGTCGAGAACGTAAGTCCCCGAAACGGCGTACTGACCGCCGTGGAAGATTTCATTCGTCACAGTACTTTTTCTCTGCAATGCGTAAACGTGCCCGGCGCGCACGGCATCAGTATACTTTCTGATACGAGAAACCTCGCGATTCGTCCTGCATTCGCCGGCATTCTGCGCGATCTTTCTACATCGGCGAATATGCGTGCGCATATCGATGCCATCGAGCAAGACCGTATCATGCAAATTACCAAGCAGGAAGAGTTGCATACGCAATGTACAGAGATGAAAACACGCATCGAACATATGCAATCAATGATCGAAGATCAAAAAAACAGATTGGACGCAGAAAATGCCAAGACGTTGCAAGTACAAGCCGAGTTAAGACACGTGCTTGGTACGCGCAGCTGGACGCTCACGTTACCGCTGCGGAAGGCGGGACGCATGCTTCGATTCCTGAAACGCACAGCTCCACAATCCCACCCAAAAAACGCCCGCATGCCTGCGAAAACTCCGGGGAACGACATTGTTCCATGCGGTGACTACGCTGCATGGATTGCCCGCAATGAATACTCGGAGATCGAAAGTGAGAAACGTGCGGCGCTGCTCCAAGACATGCGAGATCATCCGCAGTTTTCAATAATCGTTCCTATACGGGCATTCGATGAAATCGCTTTCCGGCAAACTCTCAACAGCATAACGGAGCAAAGCTATTCCCATTGGCAATTGATTCTCGTCAACGATGCTTCTTCACAAAACGTACTGCGCATAATCGCTCAAGATTATATGCAGGCATTTCCGACATCGGTTTTCTATAAAGAAATCTCCGGCGAGACGGGATACGCGCGGGCTTTTGAAGTGGGGCTGCGGGCGGCGACCGGCAGTTATGTTGGTATCGTCTTCCCGCATGATGTGTTGCATCCCGATGCGCTGCTGTACTCTGCCGCGGCACTGCAGGGCAAACGACCAGGCATCCTGTACGCCGACCACGATGCGCTGTCACAGGAAAACATCCGCAGCAATCCGTCGTTTAAACCTGCGTGGAGCCCCGAGCATCTGCTCGCACGCCAGTACATAGGACCTTGCGTCTTCCTGCGCCGTGACTGTAGTGAGAGCGCACTGCGCGACGTTCCACTGGGAAAAAACCGCGATCCTGTGTACGACCTTCTCTTGCAGATCGGCGAGAGTGGAGAGGAAGTATTTCATATCCCTCGCGTACTCTACCACCGCCGATTACTTGCACTCTACGACAAGCCCGAGGATCGCCGCAGCATGCAGCAGTCTTCCGTTGCACATGCACTGCGGCAACGACGCTTGCCGCATGTTGTGGAGATACATCCGCTTCTTCAAAACGAAGATGACGGGTGTTTCCGGATACGAAGCGTGCCAGAGACAAACGCACCCCTCGTGACGCTTATCATTCCCACGAAAGACCGTGTCGATCTTCTGCGTCGGTGCATAGCTTCCATACGCAATAAGACAGCGTACGCGCGCTACCAAATCCTCGTGATTGATAACGGCAGTAGCGACGTAGAAACACTTGCATACTTCCGCGATGCGCCGTTTGAAGTACTCACGGTGAAAACCGATACCTTTAACTTCGCACACATCAATAACGTCGCGGCGCGGCATGCGCAGTCGGAGCTGCTTTTATTCTTGAATAATGACACGGAAATCTTGGAAGACGACTGGCTAACGCAACTGGTGGGGACCCTGCAGCTTTCACCGCGCATCGGAGTCGTTGCGGGACGGCTACAGTACCCGACTCCACAAAACGGAATGGCAATACAGCATGCAGGCATGCTGCTTGGCAGAAACCTCGCCTCGCTCGTTCGTTCCCCCGACGTCGATGACCGCGGATTCCAATACTGGAACCAGCTTCTCCATAACTGCGCGGCGGTATCGGGCGCAAATCTCCTTACCCGCAAGAGTCTGTTTCAGGATGTAGGCGGCTTTGATGAACATAACCTCGGCGTCGATTTCTGCGACACAGATTACTGCCTCAAATGCCTGCAGAGAGGCAACCGCATTGTCTGCGAATCCGGCGTCACGCTGCTGCACCACGAATCTGCAAGCCGCGGGAATAACAACGGTCGCGGTGCGACATTGAACCCAAGCGAAGCGCAGTTTTTTGAAACGCGGTGGGGCGATGTGTTAGAGCGCGATCCGTACTTCTCACCGAATCTTTCGCTTACAAACGAAACACCTGAACTTGCACAAACGGTGCGCGACTGCCGCGCTCGCTCGGTGGATGGAACCCTACGCGCACTCTGAAAGAATTCTCTCAAAGTGGCGCACCGAGGACTCTATCGTGAACGACTCTTCCACCACCTTTCTGCCCGATTCCCCCAGCGCCTTGCGATACAAAGGCGTACGCAAGAGAAACGTCACCGTATCTGCGAGTGTGTCGCTCCGCAGAGGAGATACCAACATACCCCCGACGCGCGAGAGCACTTCCACGGGGCCTCCTGCATCTCGAAACGCAACGACAGGATTTTTAAGAGCCATGTTTTCAAGCATCACCATGCCAAGCGGCTCTTGGCGCGAGGAGAGAACGAAGACATCGAAGAGTTCAAAATACGGTTTGGGATCGATACGCTCTCCGACCCAGTGCACGCGATTTTTGAATGCTCTGTCCTCCGAGAGGCGATACAGTTCCTCTGCAAAATCCTTCTGATCCTGCGCTGCTTTGCCTACCCACACAAAATGGACGGGAGGCTGCGTATCATCTTGAACAGAGCCGATTATTCGTCGCGCCATTGCAAGCCACAAATCCGTCCCCTTGCGCGGATGGATCTGCCCCGCTCCTCCGACGATCAATGCGTCGGGGGAAATACCGAGCTTGGTACGCAATGACCCCGAAGCATCTCTCCTGCTCCAGCGCTTGAGATCGATTCCCGGATACAGAAGATCGATTTTCCCCGGAGCGATGCCGAGCTCCGACACAAGATGCCGTCGGACGTAGTCCGAATTTGCAATAAAACGCTTTGGGTAGGTGCGCAGCAATTCCTTGGTCACCTCGTCTATCATGGCGAAGGAAACCGGACCCTCGTGCACATGCATCACGACGGGAAAATTTTGTTTCTTTGCATCGTGTAAAAAGTGATACGCATGCGAATTGATGTAGTGAAGCTGCTGCCGGGTGCGCTTCGCTCTGCAGAGAGCAAAAGAAAGGGAAGGGAATCTTCGCGCAGCTACCTGCACAGGACCAATGGAACGAAATGCTTTTTTGAGTGGACCATTGTGCAGCAGAAGAACCGACGGGGCATAGGACGATAAATCCGCCTGCGCGAGCACAGTGAGCAGAAATAACGGTGCTCCCGTATAACTGGCTTCGTGGCTGACAAAGGTAACCGGCGTACGCATGGCGGTAGTGTAGCTTAGTGCTACACTATTCCCCTTTGCTTTGAAAATACTTTTTCTCTCCCATAACGGCCTGCTGGAAGGAGCACCCATCATGCTTGCAAACCTTGCGAGAGGTATGCAGGAGCGCGGACACATGTGCGCACTGGCATCACCCGAGGAGGGCCCACTCTACCTGCGATGCAATGCATCGGATATTGCCTACCATATAGTTCCAAACCTGTTTGAGACAAATCATGCGGCGTCGCACCGCCGTCTGCGCACATTGCTCAAACAGTTGCGACCGGATGTGATCGTCGTCAACACCATCCTCGGATTCCACCTCGTTTCTTGGCTGCGATCGCATGCACCTGATACGACGATTCTCTGGTGGCTGCACGAATCGGAACGCGAAGCATTTGCGCGAACGCTTCCGGATTGGAACGAGGATGCTTTTACCCAAGCGGATGCAGTCATCGCCGGCTCGAAAGCAACGATGGATGTGTACGGCAAAATTCCCGGCATACGCAGTGGCGTATTGCATGCGGGTATCGATACGGCAGAGATCGATACGTATCGATCCCATGCCGATGCGAAGGTATTGCGCAGGCAGCTAGGTCTGCCCGTGGACGGCACCATCTTCAGTTCCATCGGCACGATCTGTCCTCGCAAAGGGCAACGGGAATTTTTGGAAAGCGCGCTGCTGCTGCTCTTAGAACACCGTGAGTGGCAAACGCACTTTCTGCTGGTGGGGAAGCAATGGACAGGGCATGAACATCTGCTCGATGCGGTTTTGGAGCGAGCACGCGTTTGCGGCGTGCGTGATCGCATACACATTCATCCGGAGACGCGTGATATTTTTTCCGTCTATGCCTGCACCGATATCTTCGTCTGCAATGCATTCATCGAATGCTTCCCCCGTGTCATCCTGGAAGCGATGGCATTCGGTCTGCCGATCATCGCCGGCAAAACTTACGGGGTAGCTGAACAAATCGAAGATGGTGGCAGCGGACTGCTAGTACTGCCCGGCAACCGTCGTATGCTGAGCGATGCCATGGCAAAAATGCTCATGCATCCCGACCGTGCCGCACGTATGGGACTCGAGGCACGTGCGACGCTGGAAGAACGTTTCACACTCAATAACATGCTCGATGCTTTCGAAGACATCGTGCGGGAATGTAGAGGGGCTGCCTTATTTTCTCCTGCCCAAAGTCCCAGACAATAAATTGCGCCAGAATGAAGTTCCACCGCTGCCATCAGGACGATCTAAGCTCTCAACTGTGCCTGTTTCAAGCGCAATCCTTTCCGCTTCAGCATTTCGACGATTCCGAATAACAAGTGCCACACCGAAACCAGCATCTGTGAGAATCATATCGGTTACCTCATTATTGTCGTGAACAGTTCCTACAAGAAGATTTAATTTTTCCGCAGCTAAAAAGGCTACTAAAGAAGGTGCTGGTGTATCGCCTGCATCGAGTGCCAATACAAGATCATACACTAGGGCAGTAAGAGGAAAACCTAAAGCATCGATGTTAGCAATCATCTGTTGTTGCAATTCTGGTTTCCAAGAAACAGACTTCCGAGTTACTGGTGGTTGTTCATTTGACTGAAAATCGCTACTCATGTTTCTCGTGGAAAGAGATTATATAAACATTATAGCATTGTTTCTTATTTTTGTAAATACTGATTAACTGAAATATTAAGGCATAAATGCTTGATGAATTCTGTAATTTTTTTGGTGCTTCTGCGTCTTATACAAAGATTATATTTCGCTTCAATGAAATTGACTTACATGTATAAGCATGTGATACTTCTACCTTTTTTCACCAATATGATTATGCGTGCTTCAATCCAACGTTTTGCTGCTGTTTGTGCGTTCACACTTTCGGTCGGTTTGCCGCTTCTAGTTCATGCACAATCCACACCACAGACGAACAATGCCGAGTGTTACGGCTACGGTGTTCAGACTACCGTGACTCCAGGCCAGACTTTTTACGGTAATGCGGTACTACGGAACTCCGGAACGTCCACATGGTTGCCGGGGACTGTTATGCTCGGCTCTCGAAATCCTGCGCTCATTGCGCCAAGCACCGTATGGGGCGTTTCGATGGTAAATCTTCCGCCAAATTCAAAAGTATTACCGGGGTATGTCATCTCGATTCCGATCAAATCAGTCGCGCCAACAGTGCAGGGATCCTATGCGTACTATTGGCAAATGATGGTCCCAGGCACGACGCCTGTGTGGTTTGGTCAGCAGTGCAAGACGACGATTGTTGTGAAGGCACCTCTATCTGCAGATGTTTCTATTATGAAAACAGGACCTCAGACTATTTCGAAGGGTACTGATATCACCTATAACATCACCGTACGCAATGCCGGTCCGTCCGCTGCGCTGAATTTAACGATTCTCGATAAGATACCCGCCGGACTGGTCTATAAGCCGCAGCCTACCGGACCGACATGCTTTTCCATGCAAGGAGGATCACTCGCTTGCAATATTCTCTCGCTACAGAGTGGTCAGCAGGTCTCGTTCCCGCTTGTCTTCTCGACAGCGTCTGTGACATGCGGAGCTACTCTTACAAATACCGCCAAAGCATATAATCCTATGTTCGACCCAAACCAAGCGAATAATACGAGCGCCACTGTGACGACGAATGTCACATGTGCCCCTTCTTGCACACTGAATTCCTTACCTCCTGCAGTTCAGGATTTCGTGAACGCAGGATATGTCACATTGGCAGAGGCTTGTGCCAACATTGGAAAAAATGCTGTCCGAAAAGATTTCATTAAATTGGTTGTAGAGCTTAATGGCGGCATTCTAAGCGGACCGCCTTCGACGCCAAGTTTCGATGATGTTCCTCTCTCCCACAGTCATTTCGGATGGTACGAGGAATCCGGTAAAGAGGGTTGGATCCGTGGCGACAATAATTGTTACGGTATACACCCATGCTTCGAGCATCCTGAAAACACACTCATCCGTGGATACTTTGCACTCGTTGCGCAACGTTCATTCGGTCTCACTGTCACCGGTGCAGCACCGCAATTTTTGGATAATCCTGCAGGCAATGACACAGCGACTGCACTGCAAGCAGCGGGCGATCACTGTGCTCTCTTACCCGATGCAACTGGGCAGTACATCTCTCCAAACGGAGTGATGCTCTTTGAAGATATGCTCGCCGCACTCAAGAGAATTGATCAAGGCAATCTACAGTGGGGCAGAGATTGTGGCACGCAAGTCGCAGCCTCTCAGCTCTTCATCACTGGCAAATCATTGGCATCGAACGACACACTTGTAGCGAACCAAAAGAACGTTCCACTTCTGCGCTTCGAAGGACGCGCGCAGAATGGCGATATTCTTCTGACACAGACAGCCTTTTCAGTCGCTCAGGGATCTCTGACCAATGGCCAGAATTACACGCTTTGGGTCGACACCAATAATGACGCTGTCGTTGATACGATTCTTCAAAAGAACGTCTCACCGATCAGTGGCACGATCACGTTCAACGCGTTGGCCGGCGGCGGTTACGTCGTTCCAAACAACACATCCGTCATCTTCGAAGTGCATACCGATGTAGCTGCCAGTTTGGCTTCTAGTACGCTGCAATTACAGTTTTCGACCGGCCAAAGCTATATCGCTGCCGAAACTCTCAGTAACGGTGCAGATTTATCCGGTATTAAGACAGACGGTATTTGTCCGTCTACCTGCCAAATCACGGTGACGACGGCCACTTCCACGGTCTTTACCATCCGCTCTCAGGGAGATCTGTATATCACCAAGTCATCGACTCCCGTCCGAAGCAGGCAGCTCCTCGGCGGCACGCTCAGTGAAGAGATTCTTCGTCTGCAGCTTCACGCTGAATATGAAGATATCGATGTGACGAATCTTGTCTTCACGTCTGAGGCCCCCGACGAATCTTTGTTCAGCTCAAATGTCGACAGGCTTGAGCTCTACAAAGTCGGCGAGGTCACACCATTTGCAACCGCTACCGTTGCAGGTTGTGCCACAGATCCGGTCCCTTCTAATTCAATGTGTGCAAGGATGCTGAATGCTGAGCTTATTGTTCTCAAGGGTTCCAATATGAATATCTTGGTTCGTCCTCGCATGCGTACTGATAGCGCAGGCGCAATTTCCGGCAAGCACGTAAAACTGAGGCTGGATGCAGTTGCCGGCGCAAAGGCACGTGGATTTATCTCATCGAATAATCTTACGCAGAATGATGGTGATGCTCTTTCTGAGGGTGAAGTGTTCATCGGCACATCATCCAATGCTGCATCGCAGACGATCACGGGAAACGACAACGTCGTCGTTCTCTCCAAAATCACGTCGATCTTGAATGCGAACCCGGATGCAAATGGCACCGCGATCCCGACGGGTGTTCAACGTGCCATCGGTCAATTCAAGTTCAGAGCAGAAGCCGCGAATAACACGCTGAATGGCCAGAATAAGTGGACGCTCTCCGATATCATCTTCAATGTGAATGTAACGAACGTGGCCACTAATCTCGGATCCTACAAGATATATAATAAGGCCGATCCTTTCAGCAAAGCTTCATGCAGCGTTACGACCATCAGTGCTTCTCAGCTTCTTGCAGTGTGTGACAATCTTACACTGAGCAGTGTCAACACACAGATCGACCAAGGTTCGGACAGCACATTCGTTCTAGAAACAGAAGTGACAAATCCGCAGGTATCGTCAAGTGCCTCGTCCATACTTCAGGTTTCTCTTCAAAATTTCGGCTCGATTACCAACACGACTTTTGGAGCTTCCAGCAGCCATCTACAATGGCAGGACAAAGATTTTGGCGCATCGACTCCGTTCCTCTGGATCGAGTCTCCTGAGACGACGATCAACAGCACGCAGTATCAGAATTAATAGTATTTCCATCGACACTGAAATACCTCCGAAGGTCGGGGGTATTTTTGTAATAGAGTGGATCTTAATATTTCATAGAAGAATGATGACACATCGACGGATCCCATACCGAGGCAATAATCGGCCATGGATCAACGATCAGACCGCTGAGAATCTGCTCGGCATACGCGCGGTCGGTGCCGATACGGGGATACAAAACATGCGTGCAGGGAATATTGTGCAAAAGACAGTAGGCAAATGTATTGTGCGCTGCAACGAACACGCTGGATGCAAAAGTGGGATCATCGCGTGTCCAGAGTGTTTGGTGAACTGAAGCCTCAATTTCCTCTGCGGTGCGGACGCAAAAAACCACATGCTTCGGACGCAAACCCGCCGCCTCCCAGACGGGCCATGTGAAACAATACTGCGGATCTTTGAGGACAGAAGGCCAGCAAATATGTAACTGCTCCCTTAACCGCACTGCGATCTCCTCAACCGGTACGCCCTTGTTCATCTCCCTCCGTATAGCAGTATTCAGCACAGAAAAATCCTTGTATTCGAGCCCTCCGCCGACAGGGCTTTCCTCTGCACCGATACTTTCGATCGAAAGATCACCGACATCGTATCCTGTGTTGAGGAACAGTTGTGTAAGAAACGTCGTACCACTTCTCCCTGTACCAGTTATAAGAATGCCGAGGGACGACTCTGTATCCATAGGAGGCATATGCTATCGCGTTGCTGTCGCCTCAGCCAGAGCATTACAAGGCTCACGTCACTGTTGGGGTATTGTCTGCTTTCTGTAAGCAGAAATCACTTCTACGGGGTTTCCTTGCATCACGAGGGCACCATGATCCAGCCAAAGCACACGGTCGCAGAGGTGCGAAACGCGATCGAGATCGTGACTTGCCATGACTACCGTCACATTGCCACGGATGATTTCTGCCATGCGTTTCTCGCTCTTGGCGACAAATGCGGCATCTCCAGCGGAGAACACTTCATCGAGAAGGAGAATTTCCGGGTGACACGACACCGCAATCGCAAAAGCCATGCGCTGGTTCATACCGAGGGAAAGTTGATACGGATACATCTCCACAAACTCTCCGATGCCGGCAAATTCCACGATGGAGTCAAAAGCGATTTTAATCTCCGCGTGGCGCATGCCGAGCAGCGAACAACCGAGGAAAATATTATCGCGCACCGTCAGACGATCATGGAGTCCAACGCTCAAATTCATCAGCGATGTCACGCGTGCATGCACGCGCACCTTTCCGGCTTCCGGCACAATAATGCCTGCGATCACGCGCAGCAACGTGCTCTTGCCTGCGGCATTCCTTCCGATAATACCAATGACCTCTCCACGCTCGACGCTGAAATCAATATCGCGCAGCGCCGTGATGGATCGAACCTGTGCAGTGCCTGTTCCGCGCCGCACGGCACCGATCATACGCGAGAGGATTGTTGCATCTCTGCGCACGGGAACGGTAAATGACTTGGAGACGCCCGAGAGTTGGATGATGGGAGGATTCATAAGTAATCAACGATGCGCGGACGCAGGAATCGGAAGAGTACTAAGCCGATAACGCAGGAAAGCACGGAAAAACCTGCCAGAGCAACAAGCACCTGTCTGTCCGGGATGCGATCGTAGATCAAGAATTCTCTGGAAGCGCTGATGATATCGTAGAGAGGATTGAATAAGCTGTAACGCGCACCGGGACCGGTGGGAGATGGTGCGTAGAAAATAGGAGTGGCAAACCACCAAGCACGCGTAACAACTGACCAGATCTGACCGATGTCATTTGCAAAAACGTAGAGTGTTGCCAATACCATGCTCATGCCACACGTAAAGAGGAACGCAAACAGGAGTACGCACGCATATCCAACGAGCTGCCCCGGAGCGACTCCGTACAGGAACATGACAACAATGAAGATGGCAATTTCGATGAGATGGGAAACAAACGCATGCACCACTGCAGACAACACGAGTAATTCCAAACGGATAGGCATTGCCTTGATCAAGGCGGCATTGCTTATGAAAATACCGATGCACCGGCTTGTTGCCGTGGAAAAGAAGTTCCACGTGATGATACCGAGCAGCAGATACAACGGATAATGGGGTATGTCCGCTCCAAGACGACCTCCGAAGACATACACCAAAATACCAAATAACATCGCAGGCCCCAGTAAATACCAAAGAATACCGAGGAAGCTCTGTTCATGCTGCAATTTCAGGCTCGCCTTCGTCATCTGATACAGAAGCGTGCACTGTTGACGGAATCGCATTGGCAATGCTGCGGACATGCGCACAGCGTACACCGTTTACACCTCGATGACTGCATCCCGTTCCGGCGTGATGATCTCCAAATCCTTGCGGACATGTGATATGCGTTCCTTGAGCGGATCCATTTGCATCGGTTCTCCGTGAACGAGAATCAGTTTCTTCAGGCGTGTTTGCACACAAATATAGTTATCGAGATCGGTCATATCGGCATGGCCGGAATATGCGTTGATGTAGACGGTTTCCGCTTTCTTTTTGTACATCTTGTCGAAAATTTTCACCTCATGGTTTTTAGGCTCGATAATACGGCGCCCGAGGGTGTTTTCCGCCATGTAGCCGACTGCGAGGATGGTATTTTTCGCGTTCTCGATTTCGTTCTTCAGGTGGTGCCGTATGCGCCCCGCCTCGCACATGCCGCTTCCCGCCATGATAATCATTGGGCCGGGCGTGTTATTGAGTTCCTTGCTCTCTTCCACGCTCTCCGTGTACCGCACCAGCGAAAAATGGAACGGGTTGTGGGCGCGCGACAGGAATTTTTCGTAGATCTCTTTGTCGTAACATTCTGGATGCTTCATAAAGACATCCGTGACTTTCGATGCCAAGGGAGAATCGATCACAATGGGAATGGCGGGAATCTGCTTGCTGTCCCACAGTACGTGCAGGTCATACACAATTTCCTGCGTTCTTTCCAGTGAGAATGCCGGAATCAGCACTTTACCTCCGCGACGCGCCGTACGGATGACCACTTCCTTCAATGCCTGAATCGCAGAATCGATATCCTCATGCTCACGGTTGCCGTACGTACTCTCGCAGATCAGCACCTCAACGGGGGGCATTTCCGCAGGATTGCGGATGATCGGCAACATACTGCGACCGAGATCACCGGAAAACCCGATTCTGCGTGGCTTGCCGTTTTCGATGATCTCCAGCACAACCATCGCCGCGCCGACAATGTGTCCCGCATCAAGAAACTGCGCCTTCACACCTTCGCAGACATCGAACCATTCGTAGTAATTTTCACCGCGAAAGTACTGCATGCAATCGGTGGCGTCCTTTTGTGTATAGAGCGGACCGTCGCAGGGAATCATGGATTTTTTCAAGTGCTTGCAGTAAAACTCTTCGTCTTTCTCGTTGATAAAACCGCTATCGAGCAGCATGACCGCCGCAAGATCTTTCGTTGCATACGTGCAGTGGATGGGTTTGTGAAAGCCGCGTTTGCAGAGCACGGGCACGCGTCCGACATGGTCGGCATGCGCATGGCTTAGGATCATCGCATCAAGTTCCGATGGTTCGAACGAAAACTGCGCATTCTTCGCCGCTGACTCCTGTCGACTGCCTTGAAACAATCCGCAATCCAGCAGAATCCTCTTTGGACCTGCGCTGCTCTCAAACTGAATTTCGTGGCACGTACCGGCGACTTCGCGCGCCGCGCCGTGAGGAATGATTTTCATGGATACAAGTGTAACAGGGATGTAATGTGCAGACGAACCTTTATACTACATCTGACTTCATGATGCTTTCGCCGCTCCTCGTACTGGCAATGACTACTGCACTCGGAAGTACTGCAGCAACACAGAGCTCTTTCGATGCTTCTTTGACACTCAATCAGAGAGTCGAGCAGCGGCGCAACACTCGGCTCATAGCAAAAGAAAAGAGCAATCAGACGACAATGAGCACGCTGCTGAAGCTGCGCGAGGAACGCCGCACAGCGCGTTTATTAGGCAATACCGTGATACAGCGATCAAACAAGCAGTTGCCTCGGAAACAGGAAGTAATAGATGCCGTGAATCTTGAACGGGCAAAGCAAGGAATAGAACCTTTGCAGTATAACTTCGTGCTTGAGGTTTCTTCGCAACAACATGCCGATGATATGCAACAGCGCAATTACTTCGCACACGAAACGCCTGAAGGAAAAACAAGTGGCGATCGTATCCAAGCGGCTGGATACGGCGACATCAATGTGCAGGAGTGCCATTGCGGCTATAAGGTCTCCATGGGCGAGAATCTCGCCAAGGGGCAGACGGGTATTCAGCAAGTCATCGTCGATTGGATGGCCTCGCCACCGCACAGGGAAGCAATCCTTTCTCGCATGTACCATGATATCGGTGTGGGGATTGCCGATACCATCTGGGTTTTAAACTTCGGAGGAGTGGAGATGACGATGGGACGGGGGAACGAATGATTGGTTATTGGTTATTGGTTATTGGTTATTCGTGATTGGGAATCGGCAAATGCGGTATACCGATTACTGATCACTGCTTGCCGATCACCGATTACTGAGTCAATAAATAAACGAATAACGAATTACGTATCATCAATACCAACCGACTTCAGTAATTGCTTCAGTTCTACATCAGTCAGCATGCGGAATTCCCCGTCTTTGAGTGCTGGCTGCAAGGTCATGATGCGGATTCTCTTCAGAAATCGCAGGGGTGCGCCGACCTTTTGGCACATGCGACGAATCTGTCGGTTTTTCCCTTCTGTCAGGGCTATACGAAAAACCTTCTCGCTGATTCTTTCTACTGTTGCAGACTTGGTTTTTGCACCGTCAATTGTCATGCCTTCACGCAGTTTCCTCAGCTGACCATCGGTAATGGGATCCGTCGTTTCCACTTCGTATTCTTTTTCATGATCGAATTTCGGGTGGGTTAAACGGTAACTGAGCACGCCGTCATTGGTAAACAGCAGCAAGCCTGAGGTTTCTTTATCGAGACGCCCGACAGGGTAGATCTTCCCCTGCAGATTTTTGGGGAGCAGATCGCGAACCGTGCGATCAGGGTGATCGGGATTGTCAACATTACTGGTGATAATGCCGACAGGTTTGTTCATTAAATAATACACATGTGCCACATGATCTCCACGACCTTCGCTGATCGGCTTGCCATCGACGGCGATCACATCTGTGTCTGCATCTGCTTTCTGTCCAATGACAGCGACCGTCCCATTGACCGTGACACGACCTTCGTTGATCCATGTTTCTGCGGTACGACGCGAACAAATGCCCTGTGCGGATAATATTTTTTGCAGACGTTCGATCATACGGACATTGTAGAGACGGCACGGCGTGCCGTCTCTACATCAATCGGATGTTTTTGTTGTTTTTCCACCGCACCGGATTCATCCGGATGTACCGTCGATCGTGATGTGTTTTACCGTTGTTGATGCGTCCCGTTGGGACGCATCTTGGGAATAATCGTGGGATGATACCATACGTTGTCCCAATAATGCGCGCCACCGGCGCGCATCTACGACGATTACGACGACGATCACGATGACGACGGTTACGACAATGGCAAATATCGCCATTGCCATGATGGTCATCATTTTTCATTGTCGGGTGTGGTCTTTTCCACCTTCACGTTGTGTAATTGCCCATGATGACGCCAACGCGAAATGTCGTTAAGGACATCGCCCTGAATATTCTCCACATCAAAATACGCCGCGTCAGCGCGATCGGTTGGTCCGAACGGGTTTTTCCTCCACTGCGGCATGCGATCCCGCGCGATGCCACTGATACGAATCTTATGGATAGAACCATGAAAATAATGCTGCGCTGCACCACCGATATCCGGATCCGCGCCAATCATAAGCGGCAAAGGGGACGCTTTATGCGTTCCAGACCATGTCGCTGCAGTTTGTTGTAACTGTCGATTTACGTACAGACGCACTGCCTGCCCATCGCACACACCGGCGATATGTACAGCGACGTCCGTCTCCGCCTTCGTATCCGACCTTGCCGAGAGAAACTGCTTACCATTGTGCATCAAACATTCAAAATATCCGCTCTTGAGTCGCAGACAGACACCGTTGCCTTGATGATTTCCGATAATTGTTCTCTCTCCAGAGAGGGTTGCCGGTTGCACGATCGCCTCCAGCGTTATCGGTTGCTGACCTGCATAGATCAACGTAGGCAACGTGATGTGACTTTGCTCTCCGTCGAATAGGAGAACAGTATTTCTTTGCTTCTCATCCTCTTGTGCAATGGACTTCGCTCCGATGGATCCGGAAATTGCGGACGCAATAACCCCTTGCAGCAAACGCAATGCTTGGCGACGCGAAATATCGGTATCTGCATGCAGATACTCCGCATGAAGGCGGTGGAGCATTGCCGAGAAGCATTCATGTGAAACCGGTTTGCTGGAGAAAGAAATTTTTGGCATAGGTAATAAAAAGTATGCCATTGCACTCTTTTTTCTTTTCTTGGAATAGAGCGCCAACTAATGAATACATTTTTTATACGGATAAAAAACCTATGTGTAGCCATATAATCGGTTTCAAACTTGCTTAGATCTATCCCGCATTTTGCTGAGATTCCACTGGATAAACCGCTTAAACAGCCAGTCCATCAACAACCGTAAGCTTCAGTTTCTCGTAGATGATCTTGGCGACTTCCGCGCGATTGATTGGATCGTCCGGTCGGAATGCACCGGTCTCAGCACCATTGTCATCCGTATCGCCGCTGACGATTCCGTACAGAGCTGCAAAGGCGATATCTGCTTCGAAGCGGTGACCCTGCGTATCGGTGAAATTGGAATACAGCGGGAGCACGTCGTCTCCGAAGACGTCATGGATGATCGTCAGAACTTCCGCACGGGAAGCAGGACGATTGAGATCAGCGGGAAGCCTTGGATCAAGTAGGCGCACGCCCATGGACTCCGCGCAAGCGGCGTACGCTTTCGCCCAGTGATCAGCAGCCTGCGGATTGAGTAGCATCCCGGATCCACACGTTGCGGTATCCACCTGTGCTGCTCCCATAGCCATCTTGAGCGTTTCTGCAACGGTGACCTCATTGCCTGGACGATACTCGCCGGTCGGTCTGCCATTTGCGTCTTTAAAACCCGAAACAATCCCCCACTCAGAAAGCGAGGCAACGAACGGATTAAACCAGTCGGCTTGCGCGACATCGCGGAAGACGGGTCCGGTGATGTCACTTAGCTGTCCGATGACATCGCTGAAATCCGCAGCATTTGCAGTCTCCCACACTGCAAGTTCGTTCTGGAGTGCGACGATCTCATCAAAAAACTGTGCACCTGCAGTGGTGACTGCAAGAGCGGAGACGACCAGAGACACGGTGATCCTTCGGGAGAGCTTCATAGGTGAGTGTTGTGAATGTTGATCATAGTATACAGGAATTGGGTTGATTGATCAACGGTGTGTGAGGAAATCGAAGAAATAGAGGGAATCGAGGATCTTCTATTTCTTCTATTCCCTCTAATCCTTCGTCGTCGCCAACTTCAACGTATACGTAAATGTCGTGCCTTTGCCGATTTCGGAGGAAACCGTAATATCACCTCCCTGCATCTGCATGAAATTCTTGGCAATATAGAGGCCGAGACCGGAACTGGCTTCCGCACCTGCGTTGCCATTTTTTACACCGGAACGTGTGAAGAGATTTTCGATCATATCTGGTGTCATTCCGGATCCTGTGTCGGAGACTTCGATGACCCCCATGCCATTGCGCTCAGAGAGCCGCAGGGTGATGCCTCCCTGTGCTGTATATTTGACGGCATTGCTGATGGCATTAGTCACCGATTCTGCTGTTTTCTCCAGATCCGTCATGACGGTGATCCCTTCGCCGCCTTCGACATGCAAGGTGAGTCCCGCACGCTCGGCAGCTTCGCGGTAATCCCGCACGGCGCGCTCTGCCACGTCAGTTAGTAGCATGGGCACGAGTTCAACGGCAACAACTCCTCTGTCCAGTCTCGAAATATTAAGAATATCCATCACCAGGTGGTAGTTACTCACATTCACATCGTGCAACGACTGCAAGACCGTGCGTAGTTCCTTGCTGATCTCACCGTAATCCCCGTCGAGGATCATTTCCAGATTCCAACGCATAGCCGTGATCGGCGCTTTCAGTTGGTGGCTGACAATCGAAGTAAAGTCTTTGAGCGCTTGATTTTTACTCTCAAGCGCTTGGTTTAAACGCACAACATGACCGCTCATACGTCCCAGCGCGATCACCATAATGAAGGTAAACAGTGTAAGAACAACGCCTGCCACTCCCAAGTTACCCTTGACCTGATTGAGCAGGAAATACGCTTTCTCTTTTGGCTGCTGCGTAACAATGACCCAGAGATGATCACTCAGTGCAACGGGTTGGAATGTTGCAATCATCTGCGTCTCATTGCTCGGATCGACGTACTCCGTTGTATAGAGGTTGCCCTCACGTGCTTTCACAAGTTCCGGAAGATTCATGTACTCCTTATAGAGCGTGCGACCTACGGGGATATCAGGGTGGGCGACGAGCGACCCGTGCTGATCAAGCAGGAACATGTACCCGCCGATACCGAGGCGGACATTTCTGAGCCAGTTGGAAATGTATGAGACGCGATATTCAAAGACCAGTACGCCCAAAAAGTGCTCTGCATCGAGAATCGGGACGGCAATGGCAATCACCGGCTCATCGGGGAACTGCGGACGAATGTAAAGGCCGGAAATATAGGGCCGATGATTGCTTGTCACTGCCCGAAACCAACTTGCATCGGCAAAACTTTCTCCATACGCGCCTTCCGCTGTGGGAAATTCACTCCAGAGCACGCCGCCGCTTCCGACGACAAACGCGCGATGGACTTGTAAGTTGCTGATCATCAGCGCTTTCAGACGCGTGCGCATTGCCACTTCGTCGCGCGTTTCAACCGCGCTGATCGTTCCGGGTATGGAAGCAATGGCATGTGCAAGTTTCACGTTCTGCCGCACATCCTGCGTCAGCATCTGCGCGAGATTGCCGGACGCCAAAATATTCTGATCTTCAACGAGAGTCTGCACAGAATCCGATGCAATGCGAAACGAATAGAAGCTCAGGAGAACGATCGGCAAAAACACTGCGAGAAACGGCGTAATCCACTTCAGCCGATGCTTACGCACCTGCTGTTGCAGAGCTTGTTCTTGAGCCTGATTACTTGTGTCGGATGTTGATATTTCTAGAGATTATAGCAGAGAATGGGGACTGGAGGAAATCGAGGGAATAGAGGGAATAGAGGGAATCGAGGATCTTCGATTTCTTCGATTCCCTCTATTTCTTTTCTGTCGTTGATCAACAAGCCCAATTCCTGTATACTAGATGCAACATACACCTCACATCCTATGTCACATTTCTCCGGACGCTCAAGTGCTTTACTTGCTGTGTTTGCCACCACCTGCTCCGTCTTGGCGGTACAGATTACCTTAGGAACATTCGCTGCAGGCGGACAGGTGATACTTCCTTCCGGTCAGAATGATCAGACGGTTGTAAAAAGTGTCTGCGGTGACGGGGTGCGCGAAGGAGAGGAAGACTGTGACGATGGTATCGTGCGCAATGGCACATCTGCGAGCGATTGTTCTCAGATCTGCAAAAAGAAAACCGACGACAGTTCGCAAAAACAAGGTGATTCCAACAACTCAGGAGTACAAAACAACAACGGAAGTAATAATGATGTGGTCAATTCCGCTAAGTGCGGCAACGGTGTAAAAGAAGGTGAGGAGAAATGCGATGACGGCAACGGGGACAATGGCGATCGTTGCACCGTTGCCTGCACACTCGCTACGTGCGGCGACGGACACTGGCAGCCTCTCGGTGGCGATGGAGCTGTCGGAACAAAGGATGATGAGCAGTGCGATGGAACAGATACATGCACGAGTGAGTGCACAACTATCGTCGATTCTTCGTGCGGTAATGGCAAAATCGAAGTTAATGAAGAATGTGACGACGGCAACAGGGTGAATGACGATGTCTGTACGAATGTATGCAATAAATCGCGCTGCGGCGATAGCATTGTCGCTAAAGGGCAGGAGGAGTGCGACGCAGGTCCGCTGAATGGAAAGAGTGAATCTCGGTGTACCGGAAGCTGCAAAGTCGTGACGGTGAATCAGAGCGATTCGGTGAAGAAACCGCTCCAACCGCCTCCGGTGAATGGCGTCCCGGTGGATAACGACGAGCAACAGAAACCAACCCCGCAAGATAACAAAGACGAGAGCGGTGACGCACTTCCTCTTAAGGTGCTGCCGACTGATTCGGAAAAACCAAAGGTGAAACAACCTTCTTCCGAGAATACCCAGAAGAACCGTGAAATACTGCAGAAGCTGCTGGAAGTGAATAGGAGTAACGAGAAACAAGACAAGCCGAAGCCTGTATCTGGAGGAAGTACGCAGAAGGAATCAGAAGTTTCACAGGAAGGAGTGGTGCAGAATTCTGAAGTCAGCCCGCAGGACTCCGGTCTGCGCTGCTTCGATAGCGCCGGTACACTCACCGAGAACCGCGCTCTCTGTGATGCACACCAGAAGCAATTCCTGCAACCTGCGCAACAGGGTACGAGTACCGTAGAATCGGATGCAAAAACAGTCCACGAAGAGATTCGTAAGAAACTTCTTGGAGATAACATTGCTGAGCAACGCAAAACTGAGCTGCTGCAAACACTGCAACAAGCTAAAGATCGAATCGCACTGCTCCTGAAGACCGGAACACACACACCTGCAGTAACAACGTACCTCAATGACTCCGTTACATGGCTGGATCGAGGCATTGCCTACTTCACGCAGCAACCTGCAAACATCGATGAAGCAAAGCAGATGGTCGCTCCTATGCAAAAACTCCTCTCGCAGGTTACAACCGTCATCCAGCAGGAGTTGCAGACAAATGGTCAGCTACCGAGCAAGGCTGTGGTAATCGATCCGATCCTTCTTAAAACTGAGTCGCTTCTTGCTAAATTCCGTGCATCGTTCGTTGCGCTTGCACAGGGAGGCGTCCAGCTCGAAACTGTGTCGCTTGGAAAATACGCCGAAGCTGAACAGGTGTTCAGTGAAATCCGTGACGTATGTATAAGCAACCGTATGCAATGTAACCGTCTCAATGAAGTGTTGGGGCTCCTCAAAGAAGCACAGGGCACGCTGCAGGACGCTCTGAACAAGAATCCGGAGATCTTGAAGAAGGTTCAGGAACAATTGAATCAGTAAATAATTTTTATAACCAATCAATGTATGGCAAATTCAATGAGTGCAGAGGAAATTGCAGTAAGAATTATCCAGAGCAATCCTGAAACAAAATGGGGTTCTGCCAATGTGGAAAATTTACGATTTCGAGCAATAATTGCCGGCATTACAGGAACTGACATTCAAGCTATTAATCATGATTGTGTTGCGCAGTTTAATAGAATGCTAGCAGAAAAACTTGGCTTGCCTGTCACAAAAATTCAACTCGACTCTACTGTACATCTCGATGAGTAATAGAGGTTGCAGAGGCTATCTGCTTACAAAAAAACGCCCCACGGGGCGTTTTTTTTGATACGAGAAAAAAGGACTACGATGACAATAATTTCTCTATTGAATTCAGTGTCTTGGCGACGGCCTACTCTTGCGCGGCGCATGCCGCACTACCATCGGCGCTGAAGGGCTTAACTGCTGTGTTCGGGATGGGAACAGGTGTACCCCCTTCGCTAGAGCCACCAAGACACTGAATTCAAAGAACGTATATATGGGCAAATCTTGCCCGCGTTGTCACGTCAGATAAATCTGACGTGACGCTGTGTCACATGAACAGTACCGTGCCCTGTAGTCGCGCAAAGCGCGTACTACGGGGCTCGTTTGTCCCGTAGTATGTGCTTACGCACAACTACAGGACTGAAGAAAAATGTTCAATTGTCCATTCGTACCACTCGGCTGAATGCATTACTGCACGTACACCTGTGGCCGATCGAGCCGGTCATCTTCCGGCGGACTTATGGAGAAACGCGATCTTGGGAGGGGCTTCCCACTTAGATGCTTTCAGCGGTTATCCCTGCCAAACTTAGCTATCCTGCTTTGCCGTTGACACGACAACAGGTACACCAGAGGTTTGTTCACTTCGGTCCTCTCGTACTAGAAGTGAATTCCCTCACGTTTCTATGTGATGACGGAGGATAGAGGCCAAACTGTCTCACGACGTTCTGAACCCAGCTCGCGTACCGCTTTAATTGGCGAACAGCCAAACCCTTGGGGCCTTCTTCAGTCCCAGGATGCGATGAGCCGACATCGAGGTGCCAAACCGCTCCGTCGCTGTGGGCGCTTGGGAGCGATCAGCCTGTTATCCCTAGAGTAACTTTTATCCGTTGAGCGATGTCCCACCCACG
>CAYGDT010000011.1:0-23796 GCA_964348745.1 uncultured Candidatus Peribacteria bacterium | reverse complement strand
CGTAATACATAATACGTAATACTTAATACTCAAAGACTTCTTTCTCCGTAAAGAACCTCTTGATCTCCACTTCCGCCGCCTCAGCACTGTCACTGGCATGCGCTATGTTGCACATTTTATTCTTGCCGTCTTCCTTGCTCCCCCACTCCGCACGGATCGTGCCGACCGCTGCCTCGCGACAATCGGTCACCCCAAGCATTTCGCGCATGGTTTCGATGATGCCGTCTGCTTCCAATACCAAGGCGATCACTGGTGTCTCTTTCATAAATTTCTCCACATCGGGATAGAACGGATACTTCGTGATGTGCGCGTAATGCTCGCGGAGAATGGTATCCGTCAGCTGAATCATCTTGCATCCGCGGATCGTAAATCCCGCCTCTTCAAAACGCGCGATAACCTGCCCAACAATGGATTGTTGGATGCAGTCTGGCTTGAGAAGGATAAGAGTACGTTCCATGTTGGAAGCATGGTAGGCAAAAATAAGTGCATTGCAAGTTAGATGAGCAATTTCTTCAAGCCCGCCTCATCCTCCGTATTGCCGATAACCGTCAGGCGCAAACGATCGTGCGTCAACAGATCGCGTGCGAGTCCATTGATTTCTTCTAGAGAAACATTCTCGATTGCCGCGATATATTCATCGATATCTCGTACTTTCGGATAGAGCAGTTGCTGCCGACCGAAGAAGTGCGCAAGTTCTTCGCTGTCTTCGAGCGATAGAATGATCGAACCTTTCATATACGCTTTGGCTCTCTTAACTTCCTCGGGCGTCACGCCGTCTTTCGCAACTGTGTCGTATTCATGAATAATAAGCTTTACCGCTTCCTCAAGCCGTGATTGATCAATGCCCGCCCGCGTGGAGAGCGCTCCTGCATCCAAATAGGAATCTGTATCGGTATCGATGTAATAGCACATGCCTTTGGCTTCGCGGATATTGAGGAACATCCGCGAACTCATATTGCCGCCGAGAATAATGGCGAGCAGTTTATGCGCGAAGTGTCGCTTGTCTTGGCTTCCGACTCCGGGAACGCCGATGACAAGATGCGACTGTTCGGTTTTCTTGCTGCGCAGGAAAACTTTGTTTTTCCCGTACGCATCGAGGGGAGCAAAGTCGCGACTCTTGCTGCCACTAATGGTACCGAAATACCGGTCGGCAAGTTGCAACGATTGTGGTACTTCGATCTTTCCGGCAAAAGCGACAACAAGGTTGTCGGGGGTGTAGAGCATGTCTTTATGCTCCTGAAAATCGCTCTGCTGCACCGACTTGATCACTTTGTGCGTTCCGATGGTGTCCCAGCCGAGCGGGACATCTCCGAAGAGCAACTCTTCAAAATCCCACCCTGCGCGGTACATGGGGGTATCTTGGTACATCCGATCCTCTTCGATGATCACGCCGCGCTCTTTCTCGATCTCATCTTGCGGGAAACTCGCATTGCACAGCATGTCGCCGAGAACGTCGCAGCCAAGCTCAATATTCTCCGCAGCGATTTTAACGTAGTACCCGGCATATTCCTTGCCGGTAAACGCATTGAATTCTCCACCGACACCATCAATTGCCATGGAAACCTCCTTCGTATTTTTAAAACGATCGCCTCCCTTAAAGAACATATGCTCCAGAAAGTGACTGATGCCCCGCTCAGACTCGTGTTCGTAGCGTGATCCTGCACCGGCAAAGACCATCACGGTCACCGAAGCTGTTCCGCCGGAAGGAGCGGTGAGTACAGGGAGCCCGGAAGGTAGATTGGCAACGGAGTACGACGACATCGCAGTGGAGTGTAGGGCATAATCGCTTGTGCGTTAATGCGTTTATTCGTTAATTCGAAAAAGAATTGCGGATGGCCATTCCGGCGTCATCCACGTAAGTAAAAAAACGAAGAAACGGGGTTGCCCATTTAGTAACGTCTCCCTAGGATAAGCCAGATGTTAGGAAAGCTTAAATGGCGTAAGCGGCTGAGGAAGCATGGCTTCCTCTCTAGAATGGCTACGAAAGACGGCCGAAGGGTTCTTGCACGCCGTCGCAACAAGGGTAGAGCGCGACTTACAGTGCAGAAGGCGGGGAAATAAACGGGGAGTGGATAGTGGATAGTGGATAGTGCTACCGTAGTCAGTATCTGACTTGCTGGTGTTTTCCTTTATCCTCTATCCATTATCCATTCATAATGATCTACCTCCACCGTCTCAGCGCCATCCTCTTCTACCTGCTCGGCGGCTCGTTTTTTCTTGCCTATCTGATCCAATTCAATAACCTCTCGCCGATTGGCAGTTGGTGGCTGAATGTTGCTGATCTTCCGCTTGCTCTTGTGGGAATGCTCTACGGCGGTTTAAGTCTTTACTTGAGCGTGAAACCGAGAGACAAACAATCGCCCGTTTTATTTGCGGTCATCGGCGTACCGCTCATCGTAATTTTTTCGACGCTCCTCGTTATGAACTTCTGGGTATTGCTTATGCAATAAACAACAATCTGCGGGTCGAAGACCCGCACTGTCATGATAATAATCTGCGGGTCTAGCGCAGGTCTTCGACCTGCAATGATAATAATCTGCGGGTCGAAGACCCGCGCTGTCATGATAATAATCTGCGGGTCGAAGACCCGCGCTGTCATGATAATAATTGACGGGTCGAAGACCCGCACTACGGTCCAAGATCCGCGTTATGTTTGCGGTAACCACTGTACTTCTCCTGCATCCGCCGCTTTGTTGACGGCGCGCGACGCCAGAAAGAGGTAATCGCTTAAGCGGTTTACAAAAATGAGCGCGCAGCTGTTGATCGGCTCCTCTTCGTTGAGTTGCACCATCCAACGCTCCGCTCTCCTGCACACTGTCCGTGCTTGGTGCAGCAGCGCCGCAGCCCTGCAGCCGCTTGGGAGAATAAACTTCTGCAGTACAGGAAGGTCTTGCTCGAGCGCGACTCCCCATTCCTCGATACGCTGCGTATCGGCTTCCTCGATTCTCACGACACCCCTAGCAGAGGGAGCTTGCCCTGTACCGGAGCAGAGCGACTGGTACGGGGATGCGAGATCCGCACCAAGGCAAAAAAGATCTTTCTGAATTTCGTGGAGCTGTTTTCTTAATTCCTCGGGAACGTCTTTCTCTGTGAGAATAAGTCCCAGTATCGCATTCAGTTCATCGACGGTGCCGTACGCATGGATACGCGAACTAGACTTGGAAACGCGATCACCGCCGAAAAGACCTGTCTTGCCTTTGTCGCCGCCGGTGGTGGAGAGGGAGGGGCGCATAAGAAGCTTATCGCCGAACATTCAATAATTCTCTCATCAAGCTCTCAACCTGCTCTTCTCGCCTATTAATATCACGAATCCAACGAATTTCATCTGGTTCCATGTCCACGGATAATTAGGTCCCAACGGAGACACTCTCTTTGGAACATAGCCCTGATCCGGCATATGGTAATCACGAATTGCCATAGGAAATCTATGATAGCAAAGATTCCGCCTTTGCAAACTCCTGTTTCGCCTCTTCTTCCGTCAAAGTTTTATCTGGAGAACGGTACACGCACCGCAGTGTGAGTTTGTACTCTCCGCTCTCTTTACCGTACAAATCGACGATTTCCGCAGATTCCAGCAGCGCAGAGCTTGCGCGGATCTTTCGTAGCAACTCCTCCGCGCTTTTGTCGTGGTTCATCGTGATCGTGGTGTCGTACGAAACAGCGGGAAATTCGGGGACTGTCGCAAAGACGGTCTCCAGTGGTTTTATTGCAAGCACCGCAGAGAGATTGATAAGCACGCATGCGGCGCGGGCAGGGAGATCAAACTGCTTGCAGACATCGGGGTGTACCTCGAAAAGCATCCCGACAGGAGTCCCTTCGATCAGGACATCCGCGCAGCGGTTGGCACTGGCAAAGATCGGTGCCTCTCTACACAGAGCAACCTCCGAGGCGTATCCCGATGCGCGCAGCGCCACCTGCACTTCTTGTTTCAGGCGCAGAAACGGATCATGTTTGAGATCGGTCTCAGAGCGCGTACTCAAAAGCGCGCCGAGTTCGCGGTGACTGTCGGCGCCGCCGGAGAACACCGTGGAAATATGAAACGTCCGGAGCGTGTTTTCGACATGCAGCATGTTTTTCTCTGCATGTTCGAGGAGTGCAGGAAGCGTTGAAGGCGTCATGAGACTCGTTTCGTGACCAATGGCGTTCTCGAGAGCGGTGCAATGCTGCGCATCGATGCCGCATTTACCAAGGAGATCGGGACCGACGAGGCTTAAAGGAAGAAGCTCCACATACTCCTGATCGGCAAGCGCATCGCGCATGCGATGCACACGCGTATCACGCGCGGGTAGCGTGATTGATGCACTTGGCAACGCATTTTCAATGACGTTGTATCCGTAGATCCGTGCGATTTCTTCAGTCAGATCGTGCGAACCTTTCAGGTCGCCAAGGCGATGCAATGGCGGAGTCACCATCAGTTTTTTTCCGGAGCCTCCCACCGTGCACTCCAGATCCGTGAGAATCTTCTTCATGCGTTTCTCGGAAATTTCCGCTCCTAAAAGCGACTGCGTGCGCTCAACAGAAAATGCAATGGGCTTAGGCTTGCCGTTCTCCCCGACCGACTCCAGCTTAGAAACCACGCGCGCGCCGGGAAGCAGCTCCAGCATCAGCTGTACCGCGCGGTTAAACCCCTGCTCCGTGGTGATGTGCGGAACGCCTTTTTCGTACACCGTCGCCGCGTCCGTCCGTAACCCCGTGCCGATGATTCCTCGGCGAATGGAAACAGGGTCGAGGCTCGCGCTGTGGACGAAAATTCGTCGCGTGCCCGGCTTGGTGGAACTCCGCAGTCCTCCCATGATACCCAGCAGATCGAAAATACCTTCGTCGTCGCTTAAGATCAACGCACCCTCCGGCAGAGTTCTCGTTTTCTTATCGAGCGTCACCATCGTCTCATCTTTGCGAGCTTTGCGCATATATACCGTGCCTTTGATATCATCGGCATCGAAGCTATGGAGCGGCACGCCGATTTCCGATGCGACGAAGTTCGTGATATCCACGGGCGTGCTCAGGGAACGCCAGCCAACCGCATTGAGACGGCGCAGCATCCAGTCCGGAGTCAGGCCCAGACCATCGACTTCGATGAGGCATGCTAAATAGCGCGGCATGAGCTGCTTGGCTTCCAGCTTCATCGTAAAGGGCAATTTATCTTTACCGAACTTTGGAGCGGGGAACGTCGGCTTTTTCTTCCATGTGGCGATGCCGAGCGCGACGCATTCGCGAGCAAACCCGATGTGTGAAAAGAGATCGGCGCGCTGCGTGATTGCATGATTGTCGATATGCAAAATGGTATCCGTGAGGCCTAGATACTCACTCAGTGGCTTACAGACACCATCGGAGCCGTCGCCGAGATCGATAATAGGACGGGCACCTTCTTCGGGTTTTGCAGGAAATCTGCTGCCAAGCTCCAGCTCATCGGCCGCGCAAATCATGCCGTTGCTCGTAACTCCGCGGATATCGATCTGCTTTAAGACAAGCGGACCATCGGGCGAATGCACGGTCGCACCGACATGCGCGAATGCAATACGCATCCCCTCGCGGAGGTTCGTGCCGCCGCACACCACCTCCTTGTTTCCCTTATCCGTTTTGATCGTACAGACCGAAAGACGGTCGGCATTGGGGTGTCTGCCAAGTTTCAAAATTTTCCCAACACAACACTCCCCTAATAATGCATCCTGCCGCTCCACGTCGTCCACTTCGGCAACGCTCGCTGTGATGATTTCTGCGATCTTCTGCGGATCGCGTTCAAGAAATGTCACGTAATCGGCCAACCATGCGAGGGAGATCTTCATAGTAGGTAGCGTAGCAAAGAACCGGATATGCGAATATCCGAATATCCGAATATCCGGTTATTCTGATAGTCTGGTACTCGGATACTCCGTTTTCCGTATTGCTTCAAACCGGCATTCCGTTATCCTGATATCTCCAATTCCCCAATCATCCTATGTCTTGTTGCTCATCCGGCGCTTGCGCCATTATCGGAAAAATCTTCTTGCTCCTTGTTACGCTGACGGAAGTCGCCACTGCATACGGCGTCTACATGACGCACTTCGCTGCAGGCGGAGCGACCTTCGGTTCTACGACGGCATCTCTCTCTTTGATCGCCTTCGCTATCAACACGGGTGTGTGGTTGAAGCTCGGCAAGATGCAGTGCAAATCCTGCTCCTGCGGTCCCATGCCTATGCCTGTCGGCAAGAAGTAGTACATTTTGTTTTTAAAAAAAAGCGGTCCGGTACGTTCCCGAGCCGCTTTTTTGTTGTTACAGTAGGCAATAGTGCTTGGAGAGGTCGCATAGTGGCCTAGTGCGCACGCTTGGAAAGCGTGTAAATCCGAAAGGGTTTCGGGGGTTCGAATCCCCCCCTCTCCGCCACAGTTGAATTGCAGATGAACAAGGAGCCCTTCGATTGCACTCAGGATAAACTCCGCGACGTAGTGAATCGCAAGATACTATGTGCCCCGTAGCCCCAATAGGGGCAAAGGGGTACTGTACTGCCATAAATCAATACATGATATACTCGAGCTATGACTACACTCTATCGTTGCGACGGCTCCTGCAAAGGGGTCTCCAATCAGCCGGGTTCCTGCCAGGCAACCGACTGCGAATTGCACGGCCAGCCACTCACAGAGGTACAGCAGTGCAAAGCATGCGCTGCAAGCGCTTCCAACGACGGCGCACTGCATGCATGTACGATGTGCCCTGAATGCTAGTGCGAAACGCCTTCATCTTTCATGGCATCTACGGCCACCCCGGTGAAAACTGGTATCCGTGGATGCAACGCGAATTGGAAAAATTGGGGTTTGTGGTATGCATACCGCATTTCCCGACGATCGAACCGGTCACCCCGCTCAAAGCATGGCAAGACGTGTACGCGGAGATTGATGATCAAATCAATTCTGAATCTATCCTGATCGGCCACAGCCTTGGTGCGGCTGCGGCTTTGAACATTCTCGAAAAACACACTGTCCGTGCTGCATTCCTCATAGCACCCGCTGTCTTAAAAACTGATAATGAATTCACGACTGTCATGCATGAAATCGCAGATCAAAACTTCGATTTCGAAACGATCAGAAAGCATTGTCGTTCTATCGAGATCTGGCATGCCGATAATGATCCGTACCTGCCGCTGACAGTTGCGCAAACGTTGGCCGCACATCTGAAGATCGAAGTGACGCTGGTTTCAGGCGCCGGGCATATGAATAGCAACGCGGGGTATACGGAGTTTCCGAAATTATTGGAGCAAGTCGTGGCATGTGAGGAGAGCATGTCATCCTGAGCTCTGTCGAAGGATGCACATGCGATTGTCATGGTTCGTGGTTCGCCCCTCGACTACGCTCGGGGTGACAAGCTCGCCATGACAATCACTACATCTTCAGTCTATTTGGCATAAGTTTGTAGAGCTCAAAGATCATGAATGCAAGAAGCGCGCCGCCAAAAATTTCCTCCCAGAGAAGTAGCGGAAGCGGCTTCACATCAAAAATGATGGAGAGCGGACTGAAGAGCAAGATGCCATGGAGTAAGAACGAACCAGCAACAGCAAGAATAAGCCACTGATTGGAAAATGGTGAAACAAGAAAAGCAGATGCTCTCGTACGCGTGGAGAACGCCATTGCCATT
The DNA here is from genome assembly GCA_964348745.1 of uncultured Candidatus Peribacteria bacterium. GTDB lineage: Bacteria > Patescibacteriota > Gracilibacteria > Peribacterales > Peribacteraceae > CAYGDT01. Next base: position 16,187 of record CAYGDT010000011.1, on the reverse strand, counting down.
TGATACGCAATCGTCGCCGTTAAAGCCGCCGTTCTGGCAAGAACAATATCGTCGGGGAAATGCAGCAACGATAACCGGAAAACCGCGAGAGCGAGCACGGCATTCAGCACGGCAGAAAGCCCGAGTGAAATCCACTCTCCCGAAAAAATACCCTGCGTTTTTCCACGAGGAGGACGATCCATCGCATTGGATTCTGCAGGTTCTGCAGCAAGGGCCAATGCTGGCAAACTGTCTGTTACAAGATTGATCCAGAGAATATGGAGTGGCAGGAGAGGGAGCGGAAATTTCAGAAGTATCGCAGACGCAATGATCATGACTTCCCCCGCATTGGAGCGCATAAGGAAGAGAACGAACTTCCGAATATTGTCATAGATCCGTCTGCCTTCTTCGATTGCAGAGACAATCGTCGCAAAATCATCATCCGTGAGAACCATGGCGGCAGCTTCGCGTGCAACAGCCGTGCCATTCAAACCCATTCCTACTCCAACGTGTGCTCTCCGAAGAGCAGGAGCATCATTGACACCATCTCCACTCATACAAATCACTTCACCCATAGACTCGAGTGCAATGAGAATTCTCGCCTTGTGCGACGGTTGAACGCGGGCAAAAACAGACATTGTCCTCAGATCAGAACGCAGTTGGTCATCGTCGATTCGATCCAGTTGCTCCCCTGTGATGACGCCGGAAGTTTCTATGCCGACAGACGACGCAATGGTGAGCGCTGTCGCAGGATGATCTCCGGTGATCATGATGGTTCGAATCCCTGCTTTCTTCGACAGAAGTATTGCATCTTTCACTCCGAGTCTCGGTGGATCGATCATCGTCACGAGACCGACAAACTTCAGTGAACCTTGCGAACCTTCTGCGACAGCAAGCACTCTGAGTCCACGCTTTGAAAGCTCCTCTGCCCTCTCCAAGGCTGCGTCCGTCTCGGGTGAGGACGTAAACCTCGCTACGACCTCCGGAGCGCCTTTCATGTAACGAACAAGTTCTCCTTGGTAGCGGTGCGTCGTGATCATGTATTTCGCCTCTGAAGTAAAAGGGACTTCTTCCTCCTCTATTTCGAGCCTCTCGATTCCTTGCTCAGCCGCATATTTCAGAAGAGCAATTTCAGTGGGGTCGCCAATGTCGGGGAGTTCTGCGCGATTGCATGACGCCGCTATGCGAACGGCATCGGAGTCCTGTGCTCCATCACCGACCCACACGCTTTGCACCTCCATCTTATTCTGTGTAATCGTACCGGTTTTATCCGCACAAATAACCGTGATTGCCCCGAGTGTTTCCACGGCATCCATTTTGCGTATGAGTGCGTTCTTCTTCGCCATACGTTGGATCCCTATGGCCAGACATACTGTCACGATTGCCGGCAATCCTTCCGGAACGGCAGCAACTGCCAAGCTCACTACTGTAAAGAAAATGTCGATGGCATGAATGCCTTGCAGCAATCCCGCCACAAAAATAACAACGCACATCAAGAGAACAAGAATGCCGATTCGCTTCCCTGTTTGATTCAATTCGACTTCGAGCGGAGTCTTCGGCGTCTCATACGCCATCATGAGCGTCGTAATTTTTCCGATTTCCGTTTTGAGTCCGATTGCAGTAACGAGTGCCTCTCCGGAACCGCGCGTAACGAGTGTCCCGGAAAAGAGCATGCCGGGGCTGAAAGCAAACCCGACTTCAATTGTTTTAGCGACTGCCTTGGCGACCGGTACGGACTCTCCTGTCAGGCTGGATTCATCGATCTCCAGTGAAGAAGAAGCAACAATACGTGCATCAGCGCTGATGCGATCACCTGCCTCCACAAGCATCAAATCGCCCGGAACAAGTTCGCGGGAAGGGCAATATTGTACGACACCGTCTCTGCGCACCTTTGACTGCGGTGCACTGAGGCTCTGGAGTGCCGCAATGGCATGCTCCGCGCGCCATTCTTGGAAAAAACCGAACGCAGCATTCAGAATGATAATGGCGATAATCGCAGCAGCATCGAGAAGCTCCGTTAGATCAGACGCTCCTTGATGAAAGAAAGGCACGATAAGAGAAACAACGGCAGCGCCAATCAAGATATAGACCATGACATCTTGAAACTGCCGAAAGAACAGCTTCATGAGTGATTTCTTCATGGAAGGCAATTCGTTGTACCCATGCTTATTTCTGAGCATGTGCACATCGTCCTGAATAAGCCCCGCAGGAGAAAATCCTAATTCCTTGAGGATCACTGATCTCTGAATGGTTGTCATACTGCAACGTAGGATAGCGCCAGAGCACTGCGTACGCATCATAAAAAGGGCAATGATGGTTTTACGACAGTTCACCTAAGAAACCTCCGAAAAACTATTCAAATGTCATCCTGAGCGAAGACGAAGGATAGACATTTGGCTATTGTCTATGGTTCGACTCCGCTCACCATGACAATAGCGATGTTTTTCGGACTTCCCTAAACGTACCACCTCCTTCGTCGTTGCTGTTCCTGCTTTTGGCGCAGTTGTTTGCGGGATTTGCCTCCGGTTTTGCTCTCTTTCGTACGCTGTTTGTTGCTCTTACGATCCTTGCCGCCCTGTACAAGAGTCATGAACTGCTCGCGCAGATCTGTTAGGACGCTCTCCAGCTGGGGAAAAAGATTGCCTTCAAAAGCCTCATGAGAGGCAGGCATTTGAGGATAATTCGATGGAGAAGCGAGCATGGCGCGAGAGTATATCATAACCCCCCTACCCTTTCCTTCGGTTCATACCATTTAAGCCCCAGAGCCTCATAGATATCTTTTTCTTCTTTGGAAGCAATAACGGTTTCGCCATCAAAAAGACCGTATTCATTGAGTTTCCAGCCTTTGGCAATCGCCACTTTGCGCATGGCGATGTTGTGCTCTTTATCACCGGTAAAGTACAAAAGCGCCGCACCCCACTGGTCACTTTTCACCAACCGCACATCGACACGCAGACCAGTATGAAGATCAAAACTGATCTTCTTGTCGCCGTGTGCCGCGATGTCACGCACGATCGGGAGCGCCGCGATGGCATCGGCTACCTCCTGCGCGGACAGCGTCACCAGCAAAATATCGATATCGCCAACGGTATCTTTCTCGCGTCGGTAGGAACCTGCCACTCCAACCTTCCCGACCTTTCCGACCTTCCGTATCGTCTCAAGCAGCAACTCCACATCGTCCTTCACCTCTTCCCGCGAAAACCTACGAACGCGTTCCCCCACGCGCCGCGCATTGATGAGAATCTTCTCCTCCAGTTTCTCGTCCCACATCGGGAGGTCTCTCAGTTTTCCGCGCTCTGCCGCGTTGATAAGCTGCGCAACGGACGTAATCCCGAGTGCGGATTGCAACCCGCGCACGCGCTTTGGTCCGAGACCTTCGATGTCCATAAGTTCAGAAGAAATGCCCTGACTCGGCGTAGCCGTAGGCGAAGACGGTCCACCTTGTTCCGCCTGCAGTGTAACAAGTAGACCGATCTCCCCTGTCGTCAAATATTCGATGATTTTCCCTGCAATCGCATCACCAATACCGGGGAGTTTTTTAAGCTCTTTTTCGTCGCCATACACAGAAACATCTCTGGGTAAATCTTCGATCACCTGCGCCGCACGGCGGTACGCAGCGGGTTTAAATTGCACGCCTTGTTCCTGCAAGAGCGCAGCGATTTGATACAGTTTCGAAGCGATGGCTTTGTTGTTGCCCACGCACGCAGTATATCGGAGAAATAACCTGACTTCTTTTTTTAAGTTTGGGCCGGCGACAATGTGTCACCGGCCCTAAAACATTAGGCGGAGCGTCCCAATATTAGGGCTTAACGCCGATGTGCATTATCCTGCCTTTCGGCAGTTTTCGAGTTGACGGAACACGGACAACGTGTCCGTTGTTTTTCAGGATTCTGTAAGTCACTGGTCTCGGCTTCGTCCTCTTACCGAATGTCTGACCCGAAAAATAGAATTGTTGCGTCACCGTGGGGTTCTCCTAATGTTAACAGCCGTGTCTTCACCATCTCCAAGATGGCATCTCATGATTTTAAGAAGGCACGTTATTTCTTCTTGAACGATGTTTTTAATGATCCTCGGGTAGTATGTCTTATTTTACAAAATAATACACAATATATCAAATAATTGTCAATTATCAGAAATATGCTTCAAAAAGTCTATTGTATTCAAATATTCCAATTATCATCCTTCGACAGAGCTCAGGATGACAAGACAGAGTTTAGACTGACATCTTGCTACGTCCCCTCCTGCCAGCTTGCAAGATACTTGATCTGCTGCGGTGTCAGTGTATCAATCGAAAGACCCATGGCAATCAGCTGCAGTGCGGCGATATCTTCGTCGATATGAGGAGGCAATGTGATGACTCCATTGGGGAGCTTGCCTTTGTTTTTCACCAGATACTCACACGCAAGCGCCTGCCCGCAGAAACTAAGACTCATCACTTCACTCGGGTGTCCCTCGGCGGACGCCAAATTAACAAGGCGACCTTCGCCGGCGATGTAGATGATCTTGCCGTTTAAAACATACTCATCAAGATAATGCCGCACGCGCCTCTTGCTCTTGCAAGCTGCCTCCAGACTCTTTAAGTCGATCTCGTTATCGAAGTGTCCGGAATTGCAGAGCACCGTACCGTCTTTCATCTTCTCCATATGCTCTATGCGGATCACGTGGAAGTTCCCCGTCACGGTAATAAAGAGATCGCCGAGAGCGGCCGCTTCGGACATCGGCAGGACGCGGTGGCCGTCCATGGCTGCCTGCAGCGCACAGAAGTTGTCGATTTCCGTCACGATCACCTGCGCACCCATGCCTTTTGCGCGCATCGCAACTCCTTTGCCACAGCTTCCGTATCCAACAACCACAACAGTCTTCCCTGCAATAAGAAGATTCGTCGAACGCAGGATGCCATCGAACGTCGACTGTCCCGTACCGTAGTAGTTATCCATGAGGTGCTTCGTCTTGTTGTCGTTCACCGCAATCATGGGACACTTGAGCGCACCCTCCTTGACCATGGCATGCAGGCGGATAATGCCAGTCGTCGTCTCCTCACAGCCGCCAATCACATGCTTAAGCGTATCGGGCCGTTTGGTGTGCATTTCGGTGACAAGATCGCACCCGTCGTCGATGGTAATGTGCGGCGCTTCGTCGATGACAGCATTTAAGTACTTGTAGTAATCCTCGGTGGTTTCGCCTTTGTATGCCCAGACCTTCACGTTCTTTTCTTCGGCAAGTGCCGCGGCGATATCGTCTTGCGTCGAGAGCGGATTGCAGCCGGTAATTGCGACCTTTGCGCCTCCGTCTCGCAGGGTTGTAACGAGCATCGCAGTCTCCTTTGTGACATGCAACGCCATGCCGATTGTAAGCCCCGCAAAGGGTTGCTCCTTAATGAAACGCTTGCGCACTTCCATAAGAGCGGCCATGCGCTTTTGCGCAATTTCCATATTCATGCGACCTTGTGGAGCGAGCGATGGATCTTTGATGGAAGACATGTGCGAGCAGAGTAGATTGAAAATTGAAAATTGAAAATTGAAAATGTGATGTTTCTATCATCACCTCCGATTTTCAATCGTCCATCCTCATGAAACCGAAAGCGGTAATTTTTCCCCATACGCTTCCTCTGCCCTCTGCCACACTTGATCCCTGTCCACATGATCAATGAGCGTGCCTTCGATCTCCACGGCAAAGGATCCCATCGAACACCCGAGACGCAAGCTGTCTCGAATATTCCACCCCGCATTCAGTCCGACGAGCAATCCCGCACGCAATGCATCTCCCGCACCAGTGGGGTTCACCACTTGGTCAGCCTCGCACCCTCCGACGGTTTCTGCACCGCTCTCTGAAAAACAGATCACGCCTTTTTCGCCCTGCGTCACGAAAAGCCGCGACGTTAGTAGTGCAATGTTTTCTTCGGTGAGATTGAGTCGCTTGCTGATGACACTCCATTCGTATTCGTTGGCGATCAACGCGTACGATCCTTCGATAGAACGACGCAGATCGTCCTCCGCCATGGAGGTTATTCTCTGACCGGGATCGAAGACATACGGCACGCCGTACTGTTTGCAGAATGCGATCGCCGCCATCATGACGCTTTCATCGCGCGGGCTGATGATGGCGTAGGAAACGTCATCTCGTTCCTCGGTTACATCGGGCCTGCCCGCCGAAGTTTCCTCAGAAAGATCGGGCCTGCCCGCCGAAGTTTCCGCAGAAACGTAGGCGGGCCAGGTACCATGAGCATCGGCTCCTGCATGAAAAAACCCAAGTTGGTTTCCGACGGTATCGGTCCCGATGATCGCGGTGGACGTGACTGCATGTTCAATGGTTTCGATGTAGGACACGTCTATGCCTCGCTCGCGGAGCAGCTCCCTGTACGGGCCACCGTCGTTGCCGAGGGTCGCGACAACCAGCGGTGTTCCACCGAGCAGCGCGATGTTCCAGCCGATATTTGCCGCAGTTCCGCCATGGTGGCGTTTATGATGCGGCGCGAGGAAGATCGCGGTGAATGCATCTGAATCGCTCTTGGTTAAACTGTCACTGAACACAGAGTCGCATCCGAGGAGTACGTCGTAGGCGATGGAGCCGGTGATGAGGATTTTCTTATACATGAAGAGTATTATGTATTAAGTATTGCGTATTAAGGGGCAAAACTCACTACTTTTTGCTTAATACTTGATACGTAATACTTGATACTGTTCCAGCTATGAAGATCACCGTCATCGGTACCGGCTACGTTGGTCTCGTTTCCGCAGTCTGTTTTGCGGAACTTGGCCACGAAGTCATCGGCGTTGACATAGATACGGCGAAAGTGGAGAAACTTCGCAGTGGCATCAGCCCGATCTACGAACCAGAGCTGCAAGACCTGCTGCAAAAAAATTTGAAGGCTGGGCGTATCGGTTTCACAACGGAACTCATTGAAGCACTGCCGGATACCCACGTGGTATTCTCTGCGGTTGCGACACCGCCGAACAAAGACTTCTCTGCCGATTTAAAGGCGGTCTTTACGGTCGCTCAGTCGGTCGCCGAACGTGCGGATCATGACATTGTCTTCGTGAACAAATCCACCGTGCCCGTCGGCACGGGAGCCAAATGCGAGACACTCATCGCTGAGGTTCTTAAAAAACGAAAGGTTGCCTACAAGATTCCCGTCGTCTCGAATCCCGAATTTCTGCGCGAAGGGCATGCGGTGCATGACACCATGCAACCCGACAGGATCGTTGTCGGAATCAATGAACCCTTCGACTACGCTCAGGGTGACACATCGTGGGCACGCGGCATGATGGAAGACATCTATCGACCCCTCGCCAGAGCGACCAAGCCAATCGTCTGGATGAACCGCGAGAGCGCGGAGATCGTGAAGTACGCGAGCAATGCGTTCCTGGCAAACAAGATCTCGTTCATCAACATGCTCTCGGAGCTGTGTGAAGCAACCGGCGGAAACGTCCGCGACATCGCCAAGGGCATGGGCATGGACGACCGCATCGGTCCGCGATTCCTGCATGCGGGAATCGGTTACGGCGGAAGCTGTTTCCCGAAGGACGTCAAAGCGTTGATCGCGCTGAGCAGGGAAACCGGCGTACCCATGCCGCTCGTGGAAGCGACGCATGAAATCAACAATCGCCAGCGCAAGCGGTTTATCGAGAAGATTCTCAAAACGCTTCCCGCAAAGGCGACGGTTTGCATCTGGGGACTTGCGTTCAAGCCGCGCACGGACGACATGCGCGAAGCACCGAGTGTCGACGTGATCGCGGCGCTCGCCGCAAAAGGCCACGCGATCCGCGCGTACGATCCCGTTGCAATGGAAAACGCGAAAGCCGTCGTGCAGGATTCCGTGGAATGGTACCCGTCCATGATGGAAGCAGCGCAGGATGCAGATGCCGTCATCGTGTTGACGGAATGGGACGAGTTTCGCGGAGCGGATCTGCAAAAACTCAAAAACGTTCTCAAGGGCAATCTGCTCTTTGACGGCAGGAATATTTACGAGCCGCACGAGGTGTCGGAGGTAGGACTTTCGTACTATGGTATCGGTATCGCATGAAAGTACTTTTGACCCTTCGGCTGCGCTCAGAGTCAATCGCAGATATGATGAACTCGCACTATACGCTACTGCCCCAATGAATATACTTTTGACAGGATCGGCCGGCTTCATTGGCTTCCACACGGCCAAAGCCTTGCTCGAACGCGGCGACAGCGTCATCGGGTTTGATAACTTCAACCAGTACTACGATCCGGAACTGAAAAATGCGCGCAACGCACTGCTGGAGCAGCACGAAAACTTCACGCTCATTCGCGGCGACATCAGCAATAAAAACGATCTACTGCCGGCATTCGATCTCCTTGGCGAAGGTGGGACCCCTAACCCCCAAACCCGCGTCTGTCACCTCGCAGCGCAGGCGGGTGTGCGGCACTCTATCGACCATCCGGAGGAATTCCTGCGCGACAACATCCTTGGATTCGGGAATGTGATTGATCTCTGTAAAGAACGCGGCGTCGGGGGCCTGATCTACGCATCAAGCAGTTCGGTATACGGGAACAACGAGGAGCGGCCATCGAAAGAGGAACACAATACCGACCGACAGGTATCGCTCTATGGAATGACGAAAAAAAGTAACGAGCTGCACGCGCATGTCTACCATGATCTCTTCGGCATGCACTGCACGGGGCTGCGATTCTTCACCGTGTACGGCCCATGGGGACGCCCCGATATGGCGCTCTTTCTGTTTACGAACTGGGTGCTCAACAACAAACCGATGCATATCTTCGGAGAAGGAAAAATGCAGCGCGACTTTACATACATCGATGACATCGTCGCGGGGATCGTCGCAGCAATCGATAAGAACTATCCGTACGAAGTGTTCAACCTTGGCGCAGGGCATACGGAAGAACTGATGGACTACGTGAGTGCGGTGGAAAAAGCGTGCGGGAAAGAGGGTAAAAAGGAATTCCTCCCGATGCAACCCGGCGATGTCGTCTCCACATCAGCGGATATCAGTAAAGCAAAGAAGAAACTTGGCTACGCACCAAAAACGCGTATCACAGAAGGAGTACCTAAATTTGTGACTTGGTACCGCGAGTATTACGGGGTTTAGTATTAAGAATTAAGTATTAAGTATTAAGGGAATGGTGAGCGTGTCATGGTGAGCATAGTCGAAGGGTGGAGTGGTATAGGGAGTATTATGGGGTTTAGATCAATAATTCTGCTTTTAAGAAGATGAAAAATGATCTCTCAAATTCCAATACTCACAATTCACTGACTATAGTCTGTAGAACAATAGTATTCAAGACACTACTATACTTTTGTGGCAGAACATATCAGTCAAAGATTTGGCAAAAGATTGAAAGAAGTTCGCCAGAAAGCAAAGCTTTCTCAAGAGGAGCTGGCGGTAAAGGCGGGACTTCATAGAACTTATGTGGGAATGATTGAAAGAGCAAAACGAAATATCACTCTCTCCAATGCACAAAAATTATCAGAGGCATTAAACATGCCATTATCTACTTTACTGATCGGTTTATGACTGACGAGCTTTTGAAAATTAAATTGTCGCGCATCCATGACCTAGCTAAAAAGCAATATGAACTGAAACCCAAGCAAGCAAGAGAGTTGATTAGAGCAATCACGGCTGTCTTTAAAGAACTGCTGACAAGAGATGGCTACGCGCCAAGAGATATCACAAGGCTTACAACTAAATTTCGTGATGCGGGGAGAAGATCTGCACCCTGGAAAGCAGCTTCAAGTCGAGTTCCAGGCAGACCTCAAGATGGATCCGATGGAAATCGGATTAATAGATGGCTAATGGCTAAAAATCATAAGTTTTATGCCGATGAAGTGACGGCAACTCTTGTGGAAGTTAAATACTATTTGCAAGCACTTTCCATGAAGGATGCGCCACGATTACCGCCCAACTCTATTCAAGATTCTTTTGATTGGTTGCTGGAACAACCCCTCCAATCGGACAATTATCTTGATCCCATACAATTTATTCCAATGTCCTTGAGAGATATTTTTTCGGACTTTCGAAGCATACAGTCTGGGCACTTTCATCCACTTGATCGCGGAGGAAGGCATATACCCAAAAATTCTTTTCTCATGCTTGCAAGAAGTAACCAGCTGCAAGGGAATCTTACAGTAGAAGAATTGATGCAACTGATGAAGGATATTCTAGAAAGACAGCAGCAGCATGCTAATAATGCTTAAGTATATGCCAGTTCCATCTGTTGTAGGCTCTTATTGAGTCTTTCTACAGAAGAAAGAATTGAGACAATTGCATTGTTTCTGGCTTTTTCGGCGAGACTAATCTGGTCGACTACTCGAGTGAAGTCATCATTGTTAGTAGAAATGGGTACTTGAATTCCTCCTACAAACTCGGGTGTAATTTCATCGATAACTGAGCCAAAAACACCTCGTGAGAGAATTTTCTTGCAATAGGGAGTACGAAGAAATGCGAGTAGATACTCCGGAGCAAGTTTTTTCGGATTAGGCACAATACGAATGACATGTTCTGACATAGCAAAACCATCCCATGCAAGTGGCACAGAAGAAACAATACCTGTTGAGCCGCTTCTTGTAATAAGAATCCATCCAGCATGAATTCTAAGATCATCCAGCTTGGGATCATCGGGGCTCAGCCATTTATCGCTTGATGAAACTAGCTCGGTAATATTTGAACCACCAAGAAAAGGAATTGCACCTGGAAAATATTCTACATAATTCCGCTTGAAACGCCCCGGATAGAATATTTTTTCAACCACATTTTCAATTGACTGCAGTTTCCACCCTGATAATGAATTCATTTTGCTACGTTGTACCAATTGACCGTCCTGCTCAAAATATCGTGCATTTAAATGCAGCATTGGATCTTCCAGGACTTGTTTGGATGAAATAACAAAAGAATTACTGTGACATTTAGCCGGATCTTCTCCCTTCCTATGAGCCTTAAAAGCTTCCACGACATCGTTTATATCTGAAAGAATATCGCGTGAGGGGGAACCGTCTTGATGTTTTTTGTATACAGGTTTTCCACGTCGATCGTGTCCAATCCATTTAGGAACTGACATAAAAATCTTGAAGTCTTCTGACTCCTCAATATTTTGTAGAGGCATCAATCTCCTCTTCACAACTAATAAGCAAGTTTTCGTGCCTGTATGCGGTTGAAAGGTTTCTGCAGGTAGATCAATCACAGCTATAACTTCGGCATTTTTCCACAACCATTCTCTAACAAACCTCGTTTGAGGTCCTGAAAGAATCTGATAAGGAGATATAAATGCAAGTCTGCCTTTACCAGGTATCAAGAGTTTTAGATTCTGTTCTAAAAACAAAATATCGGGAGCCCTTGGAGCAACGGCAGCATTACCTCCTGAATTTCCAATTCTTGCTATATCATAGTCACGCAAAATACTGGGATCTTTAACTGTTATTTTTGTTCCAAAGGGAGGATTTGTAGCGAGACAGCTATGCGCGTTGTATGCGATCCCATTTTTTTCAAAAGTTGCTTTTTTCAATGAATCTCCTTGTTGAATCATACGAATATCATTTTTCCCAATCCTAGATTCCATAGTGGCACGTGCAATGCTCATCACCTCTGGATCAATTTCCTGTCCGCGCAAACTTTTGTGCGCCAGACTAACTAAATCCTTCTCAATATTTTTTTCTTTACCTGCATCTCTCTCCAGTAACTCCCTAATATGATTTAGTGCGCTTAATAGGAAACCACCAGTACCACAACAAATATCGAGTAAATCATCTCCATTGCGAGGATCAAATTCTAAAAGATGCATGGCCATTCTTGTAACTTTTGCGTCCGTGAAAAACTGACCTCCGATTTGTTTTGCCCACTGGCTTCTAATGATTTCAATGGTGTCACCGAAGACATCTTTGTTTGGATCGGAGATATATATTCCATCCAATTGAAGACATGAGAACGCAATATCAAAATTACTTAAATTAATACTTTCATCTTTTTCATATAAACGCCAATTTTTATTCATTGTCTCGAAAACTTTTTTCATTTCTTTGCCAATTAATTGTGCTTGATCAACACCAGATTCATCAAATTTTGGCAGCAGTTTTTCAGAAAAATTAAAACCAGGAATTTTTTTATGAACTTCCTCCAAGAAAATTCCCACATGAAGAATCTTCCCGACTTCTTTACAAATCCCATGAGGCGTTTTTGTTTCGGCATTACCGTAAAGATGATCGTAAATTTTCCCAATTCTTACCTCCAAATCTGCCTGATAGTTTGTTGGTTGCTTCATGGGTGTATGATTGATCACTTTTTGAAGGTTTGCAAGCAAAAAATGCATGCGCAAATTTTGCATTATTGTCTAATGCCTTACAGGCTAGGTTGTATGATTCTTGATCAATGAAGTTAGAAGCCCATCCCAACAACTCATTGACTGGTCCATCATTAGATGGATCAGGTCATTCTTTGGTTTCTTCAACTTGGCTGCTTAGGATCATTGTGATGCAACCCAGTGAGAATTTGAGTTCTGCGAACTTTGTAGTTATGTGCATTACATCCTGATCCTGAATAGGAAAGTCCCCCCAATCAATCCCGAGAGCTTATTGAAAGATAAATCCTTTCACATTATCTTCAGTCTCCTCATATTTATAATCACTATTAGGCTGAGGAAACCATAAAGTGCTGCGGAGAAGAGTAGTGCTGTTTGCAATGAATAGGCATCTGTAATAACTCCAATCAATGGTCCAAACAGACAATAGATCAGCTTCTGCACTAAGTTCTTCACAGAGAGAACCGTTGCACGGATGTCGGACCCCAGAACAGAGTTCACATAGTGCTGAAGGATAGGCATGTGCACACCGCGCACAAAATAGAAGCCGAGAAGTACTGGAAGGACGGCAAGTGAAGGTGCGAGACCTAAGATCACGTACGAAGCACATCCAATGATAGGAAAAGATATCAATGCCCATTTCTTCCCAAGCCACTTCTCATATTTGTCTGCATTGTGTGAAAACAATGCCATGATAAAGAGTTGCACCGCCCACAGAACTCCAAACCAAGCGATGGGTACTCCAACAAGCTGATAGTAGGGTTGCGTGAGCCACACCATTGTATGAGTAAGTGTGGCCATGATCGCTCCGTAGAGTATCAGCCACTTTATTTCTTGGTGACCATGCAGTGCGTATTTCACAATGCGTAGTACGTTCCTCCAAGTATGTTCTGTGGCGCTTTTTATGCGCTTTGGTTCGGTAAGTAGCAGAGTCAGAGGAATAGTAAGGCCATAGACGGTTGCCTGAGCGACAAGCGGAGTGCGCAAACTGATGACGGCCAAAAATCCTCCAATGATACTTGCAGTAGCCTCACTCATTCCCATGAAGCCATTGCCATGGGACTCAAAGCGTAAATAACCTTTTTCATTACCTTCAGCAGCAAAGCTGTCATATGCCAACGCTGAATCTGCGCCAGAGATAAAAGTATAACCAATGCCAAGCACAAACTCCGCCAAAAGCAGAGGGAAGAAACCGTAAGATGTGCTATAGAGAACAAAGCCCGACGTTGATAAAATCGCACCAAGGACAATACTCAGCTTTCTCCCGAAGACATCGGCAAAATACCCACTCGGCACCTCTAACAAAACGATAGTGATAGCAAAGAGTGATTGCAGTATGTAAATCTGAGTCTGACTCAAACCATTTTCCTGATAGAAGGGAACGATAATTGGAACAAACAGCGCAAAGTTTCTTACGACACGGAAGCATTGGAGCAATATGATGTTTCGTTTCATAAGTCTGTCCATGTTCCAATATTAGCGAAGAATTTGATTCTGTCGCAGAAGGAGTTCCTAAATTTGTGACTTGGTACCGCGAGTATTACGGGGTTTAGCATTACGAATTAAGTATTAAGTATTAAGGGAATGGCGTAGAAGGCAATACAGAGCCTCTTGATGTACAGTTTCCCCTTCAGTGGTTCTTCAGCTACGATGCAAGAGAATCGAATATGACAGACTACGAACAACACACAATTGGTAGCAAGAACCCCTTGAAACGCTGGCTGCACAAACAGAGATTTGCAGCTTCCTTTCGATTGCTTGATTTGCATGATGGTCAAAGGTTTTTGGACTATGGCTGTGGAGATGGTGAATTATCATTGCAGATCAGCCGTCATTTTCCCCATGTGGAAGTCGTAGGATACGACCCTGCGCAGGAGTTGTTCGTCCAAGCACAGAGGAAGCTCGCCCATGAACATGTCACCATTACCTGTGATTTTGATGCGATTACGGGAAGTTTTGATAGAATTGCGTGCCTCGAAACGATTGAGCATCTCCCACCGAAAGAACTGGAGGCACTGTTTTTGAATATCAAGAAAGTATTGAAAGAAAACGGGCAATGCCTGTTTACGTTCCCTGTTGAACACGGCTTCGCTGCATTGGCAAAAAATTCGTACCGCTTGCTGACGAAGAGAGACAAATACGCATCCATAGGCAGGACAGTCCGCTCCATGCTTAGCTTGCAGGTAGAAAGGGAACCTCAAGAGAATTTAAGCAATTGTAACTATATCTATTCACATATCGGCTTTAGCTGCCGAAAAATGATTGAGTCGATCAAAAAGCATTTCACCGTTCTGCAGACAACAGTGCTCCCCGCCGGGACTTTGGTGTTTGGGCTCGGGAATAGCTTGGCGGTTATTGTAAAGAAAAGAGAGGTTTAGTATTAGGTATTAAGTATTAAGGGAATGGTATAGCAAGCAGTACAGAGCCTAAAAAGTCTAAGAAAATTATCGACAAATCCATTTAATATTGTAGGATCATCTTGTGATAGTATACAGTACACATGCCATGGCGGAGGCGAGGTTGAGTTGAGGAAACCACCCAAGATTAGCCACAAAGGTACTAGGCTAAGCTTGGGAGATTGGGGTTTGAATCCCCCCTCTGCCCCCAAGAGCGATGTAGTTCGCTCATGGAAAAGCTGGGGGCTCGCAAGGGTCCCCGGCAATTTTTATGATCAGATGAATACTTATCAGGAAGCCTTGGACATTATAACAAAAACCCCGAAGGAATCGGGGTTCAAATGCCCAGAGGCATTACAGCACTGTCAAGCTTGTGATACGAACCCACACTTCCTGCCCGACATTCTCTATCTGGTTAAACCCATAGCGTTCAACGCCCGGACACGCATCTAGACACACCACGGCTTTTGCTTTGGAGAGTAGTTCCGGGCGGTAACGGAGCACCGGCGACGTACTCTCATACTGCCAGTCATGCCCGAAGTCCCCTGCAATCAAAATAGTCTGCCCGTGCGGGAGGGTGTTGAGTACGCGCATGACCGTACGCGAAGCGGGCTGAGAAAAGAGGAGATGCGTATGGGCGAAGAGAAGCAGTGCACAGGAAATCTGCACAGCAAGCAGTGTCGCAGAGCGTTTTAGTACCGTAGGCATAGCGACCACGCCGCCAACGAGCAGCGGCAGGAACAGGATGGGATAATAGGAACGATAGGATGTGAAATGAAAAGCACACACCAGCACAAAACTCGCAAGGAGCGCCCACTGTTTTGCTTTCACGATGCCGATCAGTCCCGCGACGCTCAGAGCAACACTACCGGACCAAAGCCACGAACCGGCAACCGTAGAGAGTAGTGTCGAAAGAGGCTGACCGACGTTTTGGCCTCCCGCCGCGATGAAACTTGCAGCGGTAAGCGGATTGATAGCGACATAGAGTGCGACAAGTAGAAGTGGGGTGCCGACAGCAAGAACGGACCGGATACGGTGCGAACAGTCGCGCAGGAAGATTGCAATGACGATCGGCAGGTACAGTACTGCCTGAAAAGCGGTGAAGAGGGAGAGGAGCCAAAAGAGAGCAATCCAAGCTATGTGATTGGTGATTAGTGATTGGTGATTTGAACGCTTGGAGAGAAGAATACAAACAAATACCAGTCCCTGCAGCGCCGTCAGCGTAGACATCATGATCGATCCGGATTGAAAGAGTACCGCACCCGAAAAGAGCCAGAGTCCACAAAGAGCCAGACGATGTTCTGGAGACAAATCCCGAGTCATACGTGCGACGAGCCACACTGCCTGCACGAGCACAGTCGCGAAGAGTACACGCACGAATGGTTCTTGGAGCCACCAACCATCGAGCAGTCCGATGAGTCCGCGCGCGAGCGGAGGATGTGGGTATGGAATATCGAGCAGGTACTTTGCTTCATCGGTCCGAACACCATTGAAGTGCTGCAAGAGGGACAGCACGACCGCGTAGAGCTGAAGCAGAAT
>CAYGDT010000010.1:0-23972 GCA_964348745.1 uncultured Candidatus Peribacteria bacterium | reverse complement strand
AGCGCAAAAGGGCTGGCGCGCCTTGCGCCAGCGTTGTGCGAGTATTGATTGGTGGGCGACGGAAGACTTGAACTTCCGACCTCGACATTATCAGTGTCGCGCTCTAACCAACTGAGCTAGTCGCCCACGAAGATGTGAAGGAGGCCTAGGAAATTGCCGTCGATACGATGCAACTGCAATGACCCGCATAGGCTACGAAGAAACGCCCTCGCGGTCAACGAAAACATCTACAACTGCGTTATCCATATACGGCATGGTCGCCGATCTGGAGAAAAGCGACCGTATCCGAGGAATCGTATTCAAATATAATCCGATACCGATAATTTACTCTGAAACTATGATACCCCTGTAGTTTCCCTTTCAATTTGTGAACGCGCAGAGCGGGAGTCTGCGGGTCTTTCTGAAAGAGAGCGATCTTACTTCGTGCTTCTTCCCGCAGTGAGGTAGGCAGTTTACCGTATTGACGCACAAATGTTGGAGTATAGACGATCTCCATCATCGAAGCTTTTTGACTAATGTATCAAGATTACCCTTCAGTCGTGGCTCCTTACTTGCGCGCAGCACCGCCTCTACCGCCTGATCTTCTGCAAATTTTTCGAGAGCTTTACGGAGGACATCGGCTTTATTTGTGCCGACACCCTGCTGTACGAGTGCCATGAGATGCCGATACTGGTCCTCTGTAAGAGGGACGGAAATGGTCGTCATGATCCTATAATATCATATGATAATATCATATACAAGGAATAATCGAACATTCCCTACTTCACTTCTTCACCCATTCTATGAAGCCCGAGAACTTCGGACTGTAGGGAAAATCGGTATTACCGTCGATATCGATGTCCGAAACGCTGCCCGTTACGACATTGAGCACAAAACTCACCTGTCGATCGCGATGAGGAGCACTGAAGAGAATACCCGATATCCTTGCCTGATTTGCAGCAAACGCTTCGATGGTGGTATCCACCGTAAAGAGGGCGCCGGCATCGGTGAGCATTGCATATGCCTTGGCTTCCACTGCAGCGGGAGCAAGCGCAACTTCCGAAGTTGCTTCGCTCGATACGGAAGACGCATTGGAATCCGATTGTATTGCAGGCTCCGTTATAGGAGGCAAAGGCGACAGATCGATGGCACGCTCACCGGCAAGCACTGAAGCGGCTGCCAGCATAGAATCTGTCGGCTGAGGAATCCCAGCAATCAACTGACGAAGATTGTCGGCAAGTTTCTGAGCTCGCTGCGGGTATCCGAGATCCCGTAGTTTCTGTACAAGAGGCAGGTGTGCCTGGATGCAATGTTCAACAAAGGTCGCGCTGTCGCCGGCGGCAGCCTGCAAGAAAATCTCTGCAGTGATGAAACGGGAAAATACCAAATCGGAAACGGAATCGGGGCCAAGCAGACTGAATGGGAAGAGAAACACAGAGACGAGTTTTGTTTCTGTGGAAGTATCCGGAGTTTCGAGCACCCATGCGATATCTCGGTAGCGCGGATGAAAAGACGCTGTCATCCAAAGAGACACATCGTTGCTAAGGGTATCGAGTAAAAGTGTACGGAGCGGCGTCTGGTGCTCCGAAAGTCGTGCCAGCAACACTGCAACCGTCTGCCGACCACGATCCGTCTGCGAGACAGACTGAACGTCGGGATCAGAAAGCAGTGCACGAAGGTGCTCTGGATCGCTGTCTTCCACGGCGGAGCGTACGACGCCAAGCATGCGATCTGCGCGGTCTACGTCTGCTCGGTCTTTCGCAACCGGAAGCAGTAGATCCTGACCGGAAAAGACACTTGCAGGCAGAAAGTCCGCACGCTCCGGCAAGTGATATGCGGGCGCAACCACTCGCGAAAGTTCCTGTAGTTTTCGTTCAAGGAATGCAACAGGAAGCAGCGTCGGCGTACGCGCACCCATCCAATCGGAGAATGGGGTATTGAGCGGTGCGATCTTTTTCAATGCATCGTACTCCCACTGCATGCCAACCGGCACAACCATGCGCTGATCTCTATCGGCGATCACAGCAGGTGCCGTCAGTGCTGCAATGGTAACTCCACGGGAAGTTCGGGTGACGTGCACTGCTCCATCCAGAGAAACAATCAGCATGTCATCGACATACGCACGGAGAACACCTTCCGAGGCAAGCAACGCAGATCCCTTGATAAGAAGCACGCTGTCATTGACCTGCTCAACCTCTCCACCCGCATAGACGATACCGTAGGTTCCCGAAGAGAATGCAAACTGCTCTACGTCTCCGGACTGAGAACCTAGTACGTTCGTTACAGAGCTGATCATGCCGGCAATGCTCGGCTGCGTACCCGCAAATGTCAGTGCAACGAGAGCCGCCATGACGGGTAAGGCTATAAAGTGCCGGTGACGGAGTTGCGTGTTTGTTTGCACGTTCGTTCTAAATCTCTCTATTCTAGCAGAAATATCGCTATATTGCTAAGCATCATATTGCCCGTAAAATGCAGGATATGCGCATCATTGGAATCGATCCGGGGCTCCGCACGATCGGCATCGGTCTGATCGAAGCCGAGTCGGCATACAAGCTTCGCGCGTTGGAGTGGCTGACGATCGAAACGGACCCTGCACTGCCGTTTCTAGATCGTCTACGAGAGATCGGCGATGATCTGGAACACTATCTTCAAGAGTGCGGCGCGGAGCTCGCAGTCGTAGAAAAACTCTACTTCTCAGTCAACGAGAAGACTGCACTCGATGTCGCACATGCGCGCGGGGTGATTCTGTCCGCCATCGCCCGCCGTGGTATCCCTTTGATCGAACCCACGCCACCGGAACTGAAATCCTGCATAGCGGGAGACGGCGGTGCCGATAAGAAGCAGATGCAAGACATGGTGAAACTCCTCTTTCATTTAGAGGAAATCCCCAAACCCGACGATGCCGCGGACGCGTTGGCACTCGCGGCCTTCGGTGCGTTTAAAGGGAAGCGGGCGCAGGTGATTGTTTGAACTTACACCCCTCTCCCCCAGCCCCTCTCCCGTGAGCGGGAGAAGGGGGAACAAATCTCATAAATCCTAATCGGCGGAATTGCATGTCTGAGGCCCGACAAAAGGAGGGCCGAGTTTGCAATTCCGCCGTACCTTTTCTTTCGTCCTTTCTTTTCGGTAACGAAAAGAAAGGACACTACGAAGTAACAGACGTCTTTCTCTCCATCTCCCAAACCCGTGCACCACTCAATTCCACGGGCACATGCGTCGCGGTTATAAGCACCTGATGTCCGTTCAGAGACTGTAAGAGAGACGTTTGATGATTGTCATCGAGCTCGGAGAAGACATCGTCGAGTAAGATCACCGGTTTCTCTCCGCGCTGCAGTTCCAGATACGATACCTCCAGAAAGAGTAAAGCGAGTACCGCAGTACGTTGCTGGCCACGAGAAGCGAATGTTGCGATGTCGCGCCCTTCGACGAAGATTTTCCAATCATCACGGTGCGGACCGATCGTCGTGGATGCAAGAACGATATCCCGCTCCTGAAAATGCGAAAGCAAATCGAGAAACTCCGTTTTTGCACCATCGAAATCACAGGCGTTGCCCTTGCGTTCATACACGATCGATACATCTGGCCACAGTTCCCCAAGTTCACGAAGCTCTGCCCCGAGGGTGCACTGAAGTACTTTGCTGAGCTCCAACCTTCGCAGCATGACCACCGTGCCGGTCTCCGCCGCTTTTTCATCCCACACGGCAAGATCTGTTCTGCGGCACACTCCATCTCTGATCTTTCTGAGCAGCGCGTTACGCTGTTTGAGCACCTGCTGATACTCCATCAATGTCCGGAGAAATGTCGGTGATACCTGGCAAAGCAGACGGTCGAGAAACGACCTGCGATTGGCGGGCGACCCTGTAAAGAGCTCCAAATCCTGCGGTAGAAACGTCACCGTCGGGAGAACGCCAACCATATCCCCCACGCCAACCTTTACATCGTTAATATAGCAGGCTTTGCGCTTACACGGAGCGATTTGAGAGACAAGCTCCAACGTTTTCTCCTGTCCATTGTCATCCAGTACGCATCCTCGCACCCGATAGTAATCCTGCCCCCACGCAATAATATCGTGCTCCTCGACTCTCTGGCAGGATTTGAGGAGCGAAAGCAAAGACACTGCTTCGACAATATTTGTTTTTCCCGCTCCGTTTGGCCCGACAAACACATGGACGTCATCGTCGCCGAAGGAGAATTCCCGCGCAGGATAACTGCGGAATTGCTCCAAAAAAAGAGAACGAATGCGCATCGGTACGCATCCTAGCATATTTCAGGTTTTTGGTTGCTGATTTCCCAAGATGGCAACACCATCTTCATAGAGTTTGCGCACGATGTTCCGATACTCATCCCGATCAATGTACTGAGAAAACTGCTCAGGAAGCACCCATGCGTATCCATCGATCTCCTTTTCATCTACTCTTACTTGCGCGCCGGAATCCACGGTGGCAAACACGTACTTCACACACTGGCCTTTGACGTTGTCCGGGCGGAATTTCCGGTAACTTCGGGGAAAATCGTACCGGTACTCCTGCTCGCTCGTTTCAATGATCGTGGGAGTGATGCCTGCCTCTTCCTGAACTTCGCGGATCGCCGCTTCCTCAAGGGACTCCCCGAGTTCGCACCCGCCCTGTGGCAGCTGCCATGCATCGTTTTTACGGGGCTTATGGACCAACAAGACCTCGTAGAGCGTTGCACAACCGCCCAGCATGCATACGCTGCTAGGACGCAATACGGCAATAGAGGCGCACTGTCGATAGATTTCCTCAGTCATGGACGCACTATACAAGATCGGCCTCCGTTGTAGAAATCGAAGGTTTGCTCACGAGAATGAAGACACCAAGAACCGTGACAACGAGGCCAATAAGCTGGTAAACCGTAGGAATTTCATGCAGGAGAAGGAGCGAAAAACAAAACCCCATCACAGGAGCAACTCCAACGATCTGTGTGGCTTTCCCGATAGGGAGGGTCTTTAAGCCCGTATACCAAAACAATTTGGAAAGCGTGAGAACGCTGACTGCGTACGCAACAATCAGCCAGCCATGGACACGCAGGATTCCGAGATTCCATTGCAAAAATTCACCCATAAAAGCACTCACAGCAAAAAGAAAAACCGATCCAAACACGTAGCGTAAAAACAGAACGATAACCGGTCGGGTCAACGCCAGTGCTTTCTTGGCAAAAATATTGCCAATGGGAAAAATGGCTGCAGCGAGCAATATGATTGCATCGCCGGAATTCAGAGTAAATGATCCATTGAAGAGCACCGCACACGCACCGAGAAAAATCAACGGCATACCGGCAAGGACTCGTACGGAAATCTTTTCGCCCAAGACGACATTGCACAGCAGAAACGCAAAGAGCATCTCTGTTTGCAGGAGAAGCGATATATTGATTCCACTCGTCTGTCTGGCGCCGATGGAAATCATTGCAAAACCACCCATGACGCAGAGTGCGACAACGGCGATGTACCCGTAGACCGCTCGAGGAATCCGCTCGCGAAACGCTCCGCGAGTCCATGCGAGAGTGCCGAGGAACACTGCAGCGATGCACGTACTCATCGCGACGAAGAGAACCGGAGGAAATGCGGCGGAACCTACGCGCACAAAAATGGGGAACAGCCCTTCGAAGACGCAGGCAATGAGAACAAGAATCTCCGCCGAAATAATCTTTGGAACTGCTGCCATACAAATAGCCTACCAAAATATCGCGCCCATCGCTGCGCGACCGTAAATTGTTAATTCGAATGCTTCTCCTCTTTCAGTTTCACATCCTGACGACTCCTGCAGAGCGGGCAGTATTTCTTCATACCATCCACGTGCTCCTTCCAGCCAACGCCCTTTTTGTCCTGCCTATGGAAACGCAAAGTACCCAGACGGTTTCCCGTCGCCTTGCAAAACATCGCGAATACGGTGCGCTTTCCTCGTGGCATATGGGCAAAGAATACGGATTTTTGCGGTATAGGCAAGAAAAACTTAGGGAATTGCCAGTAATGTTAAACCGATGAATACGATAAAAAAGGACACGATTTTTACAGGCATGGTCTGAGCGGTGAGAATCTCCTTCGGAGCGTACTTCGGCGATAAGAACGTTGCTATCCATGCAAAAAGCATGATGAAAAACGGCTGTCCGTTCTCAGCAATCGCAACAAGGGAAGCATCGCCGACCATAAACGCATTTGTAGTGGCAATAAACGCCAGCATGCTCATGAGTACCCACGCAATAATGAACACAACAAAAAAAGGGCGAACAGTACCGAGAAACGGAAGTATATGCTTGCGATGTGATGGAATGATCAATGGAATAATAAATGCGAAGCTATCGAAGAAAAGTAACTGCCAAAAGAAAACATTAGCGACGGAGACACCATGCAAATACGCCGCCTTCTGCAGGAGAAAACTTGGAACATAAAACAATCCCGTTGCGATAATGAGGATAAGTGTTGCAAAACGCGAAACCCGCTTGTGCCAAAGGGCCAACCACAGTGAACCCGAGACACTGAGGACAGCCCCGAGCGCTTGTAGGAGCGTCCATCGATCTCCGAACAGCATGACACTGCCGAGTGCGATCCCCAAAGAAAGAAACACCCAGGAAATACTGGAAATAGACACGTCGACATCCTGCAGCAAACGCATATACAGCAAACTGGCAATGTACGAACAAAGTCCCGTCACAGCAAACGCAACTGTCCACACCGGCTGAATGGGCAGAAGAAAATACAGCATTCCTAAGAGTAAAAACTGCAGGATGCTGAAAAACCATGCAACGAGTATGGAGCTCCTTTCCATGCGATTCATGATCATCGAACCAACTACATCCGAAACGGACCAGAGCACGTTGCCGATCATGACGTACAAAAACCACATGCAGCCAGTATACGTTTGTTATCCATTATCCGTTATCCATTTTCCCCGCCTAACCCATGGCACCACTATGCGTACCTCCCTGCAAATAACTGAACACCGAGTTCGCCGCAACGCTGCCCTCCCCCGCTGCAGTCGCAAATTGCGCAAAGTGATTACTGCCGCTCGTGACATCCCCCGCGCCGAAGACACCATCAATATTCGTCCGCATCGCTTCATCCACTTTCAGATGCCCGCGGTCGTCGAGTGCGCAGCCGAGAGCCTTAGGCAGAGAAACCGCCGGCGTGGAACCGATTTCTATAAAGACGCCATCAACCGCGATCGTTTGCGATCCGTTCCATTCTTTATCGAGTTTCACGCCCGTGACTTTCGAGTCACCGAGAATTTCTACGACATTGCGCTCTAAAACAAATTCGACGTTGTCGCGCGCGTGCACCTTGTCTACCCAATACGGCTCTGCGCGAAAATCACTCCGACGGTGAATGAGGTATACCTTTGCGGCAACCTGCGCAGCAATCGCTGCGCCTTCCACGGCACTGTCGCCGCCGCCGAGCACGGCGACGTTCTTACCGCGATAGAAAAACGCGTCGCATGTCGCACAGTATGTAACGCCCTTTCCCGAAAGCTCTGTTTCGCCTTTGGCACCCAGATGCCGCTTGTTGCTGCCTGTTGCGAAGATAACGGTCTTCGCCTCAAGTACTTCTCCATTTTGGAGTGTGAGAGTAAAACCTCCTTTTGACTTTTCAACCTTCTCCACGCGCGCGACCTTGTGCTTCACAACATCGAAACTGAGCGCATGGTTCCGAAAACGCTCCATGAGATCCGGCCCGCGCACTTCGATATCTCCCGGCCAGTTGCCAACTTCGGCGGCAGTCATACCCATGCCACCCTCCTCCTCACCGATAACGAGTGTCGTAAGTTTGTAGCGTGCAGTATAAATCGCCGCTGTGTATGCAGAGCAACCGAGGCCAATAATTGCGACATCATGTACTGAACCTTTCATAGAACGTAGGGTAATGACCAATGAGCAATGAGCAATACGTAGTTCAAATCCAGCCTCGTACGCTCATGGCATCGAGAATCCTTTTGATACCGACGGAAAATGCAGCATGGCGGTAGCTGATGTTCCTGCGACGAGCCTCGCGTCGAACGGATGTATACGCATCCAGTATGACGCGCTTCAGTTCGCTGTCGACTTGCTCAGCAGTCCATTGTTCTCCCGAACGACCCTGCGTCCACTCGAAGTAACTCACGGTGACTCCACCGGCGTTGGCCAGAACATCCGGAATCACGCGAATCCCCTTCTCCTCTAAAATCGCATCCGCTTCGGGTGTCGTCGGGCCGTTGGCCAGTTCCAGAATATAGCGCGCTTTGATGCGCGGAGCGTTTTCTTCCGTGATCACGTTGTCGAGCGCTGCCGGTATCAGAATATCACACGGAAGTTCCAAGATCTCCTCATTGGTCACATGTTGTACATTATCGAGCTTCATCCGTTCAATATCGCACACCGATCCTTCGCAGTACTCACCTCTGACGGAACCCGTCTTGCTTTTGTACTTCTGAATACGAACGGGGTCGATGCCCTCGGGGGAATACACCCCGCCTTGCGAATCGGAAACGGCAACGACGCTGTATCCCGCGTTATGGAGGAAATGCGCCATGTGCGCACCGGCATTCCCGAACCCTTGGATCACGACCGATAACTCGGAAGGATCAAGTGCCTCGCGTTCCATCATCTCCTGAAGAATGAAAAATCCTCCGCGCGCTGTTGCAGTATCTCGCCCGAGCGATCCACCGTAGCTTAAAGGTTTACCGGTAATCACGGCCGGACTGTAGGTGCGCGTGATCTTTTCGTACTCGTCGCGCATCCACGCCATGATGTCTGGGTTGGTATTCACATCGGGAGCGGGACAGTCGATATCGGGTCCGATATGCTCGGCAAATTTCTGCACGTATGCGCGTGCGACTTGCTGCACCTCACGCTTGGTCAACTTCTTCGGATCACACTGCACGCCTCCCTTGGCTCCTCCAAAAGGAATGTTGACGACCGCAGTTTTGATCGCCATGAGTGCCGCAAGCGCTTTCACCTCGTCTTCATCGGCCTGCGGATGAAAACGGATACCTCCCTTGAATGGACCGCGTGCATTATTAAATTGCACGCGAAAGGCATGATACGTTTCCTGCGAACCGTCATCCTTGGTAATGGTGATGTCTTTTTTGTGTGCATACTGCGGATCATTGAACAACGCGTCCTTGCTTTCATCCATGCCGATCTTACGGAAGACTGCATGGAGCGTTGTCTGAAAACGGGTGTAGGGGGTGGGAGTCATATTAACGACAGGAAATGCAAAACCCGCACACCTCGCAAACGCCATCGAGCAATGTGTGCTGGGCGCGGAGGGACATCTTCGTAACGTGCATGGCAGCAAATGGATTGACGGAAACTTTCCTCCAAACAGCGAAATGTTCCTCCTCCTTCAAGTGCTCGTCGAAATACATGTGTGCGTCATCCGATGTAAGACCATAGTGTTTGCAGAGACCGTCCTTTTTGCTCTGCGCGATCGCAGGGAGCGTGAGCTCCATGGCATACATCGCCGATACGCCATCTTCTAGAGATCCGTCTGCGAGTGATTCGAGCTCACGCACCGCTTCTTTCGTCAGCGCATGCGGCACGTAACTCTCCATTTGTGCTTCTGTAACACCCAGACTTTTTGCAAAACGCTTCCATAGTGCAATATGCTGCGTCTCTTCTTCGATATTACTCCCGATCTCTTGGGCAAGCTCCGTCATACCCCTCTGCACTGCGCGCTCATGAACGCGTGAGACTATACCGGGCACCGCTTTCACCAGATGAAAATATTCTTGTGCGTATTTCTGGAGATCTTCCTTCGATAACTCGCCCATATTCCATTTTTGTTCATAGAAATAGTGCGTCAGAAGACCTTGGGAGGTGATGAACGCATCAAGCTGCGTAAGAGAAATAGTGGACATGGGTGGTGGTGGAAAAAGGAACACACTAAAAATATGCTGAGTGCCCACCGCATGCAAGAGAAAACTAAGAGTAGCAATCCATGGGTACCTCTATGGTATACTGTCGCCCGCACCTTCCCCGCACACTATGAAACGACCAAATGCAGCATCACTCATTGTCTTCGGATTCTCCCTCGGTCTCTTTGCATCGGCAAACGCAGCAGTACTTGGATCTGCGATCTTTCCGGACGTACGAATCGGAAGCTTCTACGATGCCGCAGTCGGAGAAATGTATAGCGCGGGAGTCATCACGGGGTATGAGAATGGAAAATTCGGTCCGGATGACTTCGTCACCCGCGGTCAAATTGCTGTCCTCATGCAACGCTTAAAGCAAAACCTGCAGGTCGTAAGCAGCAGCTCCAGTAGTTCCGTTTCCTCTGCATCTTCTGTTTCTTCTGCGTCTTCTGCATCTTCTGTTGCCGTCCACACCGCAAATCCTGCCGGTAATTTCCGCTTTACGACAGGGAGCTACAAGATAGGCGAAAAAGAGAAGATCGTTGTTGTAAACGTCATTCGGTACGGTGGTAACACAGGAACAGTGCATGTGGACTACGCAACTGAGGACGGTACGGCTTCGAAGGAAAGCGACTACGACGTCATTTCCGGAACGCTAACATTCGCTGATGGAAAGACTACAGCTACATTTGAAATCGTTATTAACGATGATAGTGAGGTGGAAGGCGATGAAACGGTACTCCTGAAGCTTACAAATGCAGCCGATGGAGCAGTAGTAGGATCGCCGAATACGGCAACGCTCTCGATCATCGATGATGATACGGGAGGCGGCGATACCGCCGATACGACAAACACCAAAGGCGTCTTTTCATTCTCCGCTTCGCGGTACGAATTTTTGGAGAATGCAGGCACTGCGACGGTTACAGTGAAAAGAGTCGGAACCAGCGGTGAGGCGACAGTGAAATTTGCAACGTCAAAGGGCACGGCGGACAACACCTATTATGAAGATAATGTTGGTACGCTCACGTTTGCAGCAGGAGAAAGCACCAAAACGTTTACCATCACCATTAAAGACAATCCTGGCACCAATGGAAACAAGACTGTGAATCTCACTCTTAGTAATCCGACCGGCGGAGCAACGCTCGGCAGCCAGAGCACAGCAACCTTCGTCATCGTCGACAATGAAATCACGACGTTTGGCAACGGCAGGTTTAAGATTGATGACGACGCGTACGATACGTACGAAGGCGAGTCGGTTGTCGTAACGGTTAGTCGCCTCGGCGGCACGAACGGCGAAGTGACCGTTGGTTACGAAACCACAAACGGCACGGCAAAGTCTGGAGAAGACTATACCGAGACCAAGGGGACGCTGACATTTGCAGCCGGTGAGTCGCAGAAATTGATGCTTATTCCGATACTCGATGATTCCAATGCCGATCCGCTGGAAGCCTTTAGCTTCAAACTGAGTAACCCCACGGGCGGCTCCACGTTGGATACCCCGAACAGCGCATCGATTAAGATTCAGTGAAGCACGGAACTCTGCTACGCTGACCCCAACTGGCATCATGCCATGGTGGCGGCCCGCCTACGTCCCGCAGTTGCGGGACTTCGGACGGGTGAATAGCTCTGATGTGCTTCGTTCTATGGTACTATTTATTCACTGCCATGGTGGCGGAATGGTATACGCGCGCGACTCAAAATCGCGTTCCCGCAAGGGATTGAGGGTTCAAGTCCCTCCCATGGCACCATTCGACTCGTCCGCCTAAGGCGGACTCGCTCATGGCAAGCCATATAGGCTCAGCTAGACTTATGCTCCCCTCTTCCACCGCACCATGTCGAAAAAAAATCGCACCGTAAAAATTCTGGCAATTGCTTGTATTCCTTGCTGTGTGTTTTCGCTCGTACCTCTCTTGCTGGGTACAGCCGCATTCTCAATCGCCCTTGGAGGTATTTCGTATCAGTGGGTGTTTCTATGGCTGAGCATCGCATTCACTATTTTTCTCATAGCCTTGCAATTTCGATCACCGTGCGGAAAAAGCTGCGATATAACCTGTTCATGCAAAAAACAGTGATGGAAAACTGGCGAATCCTGCTTGTGCCGTTCCTTCCACTAATCTTCGCGTACTTGGAACTTGGCGGAAACTGGTTTGGACTGCGACTGGTTCAGCGCGGCCCCTCGGTATGGAGCGTGGCGGGGGTCATTATCTTCTCGGTCGCTTACTCGCTCGTCGCAGCGGTTGTAGCTCATAAATTCAAATTCAATCTCGGACTTTTGATGGTGAACTATGGATTTGGATTTTCCGTGGTATCCATTTTCCTTATTCTTAATTGGGGAGAGATTCCGGAATTTTCTATGAAACTTGTAAGTACGTATCCACTCCTCTGGGGAGTTGCAGCCATTGCTATCGTTGGCTTTCTCATAAGCGGTTACCTCTTGGTGACAGCACCCCCTACAGTGTAAGCGAATCGCTCTGAGCATGAATCAATGAGTTCATCCACCCTATCCAACCTCCTGCGCATCTACTGCGTCATCCGGTGAATAACCAGGAGAAAATACTTGCTGTCCATTTGGACCCCTGGATTCACGAAAGAATCCCAAGTTTTCCAGTCCCTCAAAAATCTGAACACGTGTCTTGTCTCCTATGAGACCAATATCATTCAACTCCGCAACACTTAAGTTTAACAGGTCCCTAATGGTAAAGATGCCCCTCTCTTCTAATCGATTTGCTACATTAGTCGCAAGTTGAAGAACGGCAATCGGCATTGCAAGCCTTTTATTCATTAAGGCCTCTAGCGATTGGCGAGTCGCTCCCAATGCGAAAGCTAGTTGGGTAAATGTCGGCGCCTGATACACTTCTGTATCATATTGAACTTCACGACCTCCGCTCCTCGATCCAGCCTTTGATGCCGCTTTCTTTATAGCCATAGGAGGCAAAAGCTACTATTTCTCCTGAGGAATCGCAAGGATTTTTAGCTCTAGACCGCTACAATGCGCGTATGAAGCAGTATTCCACATTCCAATTTGATTCCTGTGCCTTCGATTCACAATCCGGCGAGGTTCGCCTGCATTATACGTTAGGCGGATCAGCAAAGAATGGAGATGAAATTTCGTTTACGGAGATCTTGGAGATACCCATGGATGAATCTACCCCTCCTCGACCGCTTTCTCTCGAAGCGGAGGCAGCGCTGTTTGCACTGCACCTTGCCGGCGGCACTAGCTACTACAAAACCTGCTGCCCGAAAGAGATCGAAGTTCAATCCGGAAAACTGAATGCAGACCAAGCGGCGTTTTGGAACACCGTCTACGAACGCGGCCTCGGAGAATTCTTCTACCAAAATCAAATCGATTTCCGCAAGTTGATCCAGTTCCCAATCACCAATCACCCATTCGACAAGCTCAGGGTAAACCAATCACCAATCACCCCGTTATCAGAACAAAGAACCAAAAACCAAAAACCAAGAACTCTTGTTCCCATCGGCGGCGGCAAGGACTCCGTCGTCACCATCGAGAAACTGAGTGCGGAAGGAAAAGAGATCACACTGCTTCGGATGGGTGCACATCCGTTGATCGACGGCATCGTCGCCATAACGAATCTGCCGTGCATCACCATTCAACGAAAACTTCCACGCAAACTTTTTGAGATGAACGAACAGGGTGCGCTCAACGGACATATTCCGATCACCGCCTACCTCTCGTGTCTCTGCGTCTTTCTTGCAGAGCTCTTTGGATTTGACGAAATTGCCATGAGTAACGAGAAGAGTGCGAACATTGGGAATGTTGAGTATCTCGGGCAGGAGATCAATCACCAGTGGAGCAAGAGCGAAGAATTTGAGAAGGCATTTGACCGCTATGTTCGTACGTACATCGATCCGCATCTTCGTTACTACAGCGCGCTGCGCGAGAAATCGGAACTGGAAATCGTCGGAGAGTTTATAAAGCATCCGGAGTACTTTGCCTGCACGACGAGTTGCAATAAAAACTGGAAGATTCTTAAGAAAGCAGGTGGCGATGCCACGTGGGCGCCGACAAACGATCACGTAAAACCGCTGCGCGGTCACGTGACACTTCAAGGCGCTGATCGCGCCTCTACGTGGTGCGGGGTCTGCCCGAAATGCGCATTCGTTTTTGCGCTGATGGCGGCCTATCTGCCCAAAGAAGACGTCATCGGAATGTTCGGCAAAAACATATTCGATGATCCGGCGACACTCCCCCTCTACAGGCAACTGCTCGGCATCGAAGGATTCAAACCATTTGAATGTGTGGGAACACCCGAAGAAACACGGGAGGCGTTTACGATGATACGAATCAAGGGTGATTTTAATGACACAGTAGTCATGAAGGAATTGAAAATTGAAAATTGAAAATTCCGTATGCGCATACATGATCTCAACGGCAAAGCAGTCTGCATTCTCGGCTACGGACGGGAGGGCAAAGCGATGCTGCGCGCGATCCATGAACACTGCCCGACAGCCGAGGTGACGGTGGCCGATTCAAACGGAGGACTGGAACATGACGAACAAGCACGCGTATGGTGGCAGCTCGGAGAAGGCTGGCTGGAGAATTTGCAGAAGTTTGACTTTCTGATCGTCTCCCCCGGCATTCCCCCGCATCCGTTGATCGATGCGCATGCAAACAAGCTCACCAACTCCGTTCAAATCTTCCTTGATACGGTGGAGGAAACCGGTGCCACGGTGATCGGCGTGACGGGAAGTAAGGGTAAGAGCACCACGTCATCCCTCATTACCGCGGTGCTGCAAAAGGCGAAGAAAGACGTGCATTTAGTAGGTAACATCGGAGAGCCTTCCATTGCTCACCTCAGCGAGGCAAAGGAAAATACAATTTTTGTACATGAACTGAGCAGTTATCAACTGATGCGTCTCGCCAAGAGTCCACACATCGCGGTGATCACCAGCTTCTTCCCCGAACACCTTGATTATCATGGTTCCATCGAGAACTATCTCGAAGCTAAGTCGCACATCACCAAGTTTCAGAAACCTGATGACATCGTGTTCTTCCCAGAACATTCGCCCGGATCTGCTGCAATCGCGGCGCATGGAGAAGGCCGCAAAATTCCCTACGGACTGCAGGACGCAATTATTGGTTTAGAGCAAACGAAGCTCATAGGTGCCCATAATCTCTCGAACATCGCTGCGGCGTGCACGGTGGCCCGCACACTGGGAATTGCAGATAAGGACTGCATCGAAGCGATCAAAGGCTTCGTTCCACTCCCTCACCGTCTGCAGAACATAGGGCTGTACCACAATCTGCAGTGGGTGGATGATGCGATCTCCACCACGCCGGAATCCACGATTGCCGCGCTCGATGCGCTCGGTGACAACGTCACGACAGTCATTCTTGGCGGCCAGGACCGCGGCAATGATTTCACGGCGCTTGGAAAACGCATTGCACAGTCGAAAATCAAAACCGTGATTCTTTTCCCCGGCTCGGGTTCGCGGATCAGAAAAGCGATTAAGGACGCGAGGGCATCGGTCACCTTCGTCGAAGTAGAAACCATGCAAGACGCTGTGGCTAAAGCGCAATTCTCAATTCTCAATTCTCAATTCTCAATTTCTCCGATTGTCCTCCTCTCCCCCGCCTCCCCCAGCTACGATCAATACAAAAACTTTGAAGAGAAAGGAGACCTCTTCCAATCACTCATAACTAAGAACTAGGAACTAAGAACTAAGAACTCATCTCCTCCTCTCCATCCCCCACCACCACCTTCGCGGGCCTAATGACTTTTCCGTGTAATTCGTAACCGTTCTCCAGTACCTGTACAACAATATCTAGTTTCCCCGGAACACTTTGGAGCACCTCATGGCGCTGCGTATCAACCGGTAATCCGAGTGCCTCAATCGGCCGCAGTCCGACAGCCTCAAGATCCGAGAGCATTTGCTGCTCAGTCACCTGCAGCCCCTTCACCCAATCATGCGAACGCAATTCATCGGGCAGATGTTCAAACGCCCTCCGTAGGTTGTCTATTGTGGGGAGCAGACGCACTATGAGCCCTTCAACGGCGAAAAGGCGGATATCCAGCGCTTCTTTCTCCATGCGCATTTTGGCGTTTTGAAGATCCGCCTGTGCACGCGCCGCGAGCTCTTTCAGCTTTCGGAGTTCTTCCTGCAGCTTCTGGAATTCATCTGTCTGCGGTGCTGCGCTGTCATCCTGTACCATACAAAGTAATATTGTTGTATTGCCGTATTGTCTGCAAGCGGAACATACGCAAAGTTCTGCAATTAAAATCAGTCATGCGAGAATCTCTCACATGACTGACATGAAAACTTGTTAAACCTGACTACTCAGACGCACTGGTGTCCACATCGACGTCAACTTCGGCTCCGGTCGTTCCATCGCCGCCCGCATCTTCAGTCATCTCGCTGGAGCTTTCCATGACTTGCTCGGCGCTGGAGCTCTCCATTACTTGCTCGGCGCTGGAGCTCTCCATCATTGCGTTATCATCATTTTCAGAGCTGGACTGCTCCATCATATCATCTTCATCGTTATCGTCGTTATCGTCGTTATCGTCATCATCATCCTCGTCATTCAGAGCACTGGACTGCATCATCGTAGAATCGCTTGAAGAAGACGAACCGTTTTCGCCGTTTTTCTGCACATCGGTCGTAACCGAGAATGTGCACGCGGAAAGCAGTGCGAGAAAACCGCAGAGTGCGAGAAGTTTCTTCATAAGCATACGTGGTAAGAAATACCGTGAAATAGTACGCAGATGCACGTCAAGTCGCAACGGAAAATAAACGGCAAATCCCAACACGTTTTGCTGGATTGCCAAGTGAGACCCACGTACTATCCGCACAATATGCAAACGATCTACACTTTGCTCAGCGTCCTCATCATCAGCCTCCTTTCACTTGTCGGAGTGTTTATTCTCTCGCTCAGAGAGGCGTTACTGCGACGGATACTTATTTATCTTGTGAGTTTCTCCACCGGAGCAATTCTCGGAAACGTTTTCCTGCATCTTCTGCCGGAAGTTATAGATAGCATGCCTCAAGAACCAAGTGGACTGACATTTGTCCTCTATGGAATTCTCCTTTCATTTATCGTTGAAAAATTTATTCACTGGCGACACTGCCACGATATTGAATGCGTCGGACATGTGCATCCTGCAGGATCGCTCATACTGATAGGCGACGGTGTACATAACCTTTTGGACGGCATACTGATCGCCACGGCGTATCTCGTGAGTATTCCCGTCGGCATCTCCACGACAATCGCGGTCATTCTCCATGAAATCCCGCAGGAACTCGGCGACTTCGCAGTAATGCTGCATAGCGGAATGACCAAGGGGCGGGCGCTCTTCCTTAATTTTCTCTCCGCTCTCACTGCATTCCTTGGGGTATTGCTCGTCTTCGGTCTTTCACAGTCCGTAAGCAATATTGAAATCTTTCTCCTTCCGCTCGCTGCCGGAAACTTTCTCTACATAGCAGGCTCCGATCTGATTCCCGAGCTCCACAAAGATACGTCGTTCCATAACGCCATCGTCCAACTCATCTGCATGATTGCAGGTATCGGGCTTATGCATGTTCTCGCTGGTGCGTAAGGAGCCTACTGACCCGCGGATGCCTCAGCTTGCGGAGTTGCCTTGGCATAGCGTGCCGCATCGGCCATCTCTTTTGAGATAGCCTGCACCTGCTCCGTGATCGTCGAGAGACTGCTGTCGAGTTCCATACCACGCGCAGCAAGATTCCACGCTTCGCCGGAAAGACGAATCGATTCGTCATAATCCTTGTTCACACCGGCACGGTATCCGCGCACAAGTGAACGGAACGCTTCAGTCACCTTGACCGCTCCCTGCACGACAGGCTCATTGGGACGACTGGTATTTGCTCCGCGTGCAGCCAGCAACGCCCTGGCGGACGCATACTCAGCTTCGACCAGATCCTTCTTTTCCAGGAACGATAATGTAATCAGAATTTCGCTTTCAGCCTCCGAGAGGAGTGCCTGCGTCCTTCTGCCCTGTTGATACATGATATAGCGATACAGCATGACAGCTGTTTCACCGCGTGTCAGTGACTTACCCGGCTGCAGCGTGCCTTCGTCGCTCACCATCGTCATGGAAGAACTCACTGCAAAACGAATGTAGGGGTAAAACCATGCGCTCGTATCGGTGACATCCTGAGAAAGAGGGAGTGAAATTTCTTTGTACGAACCCACTGCGTCTACACCGAAAGCCTGAAGAATCATTTTTATAAACTCCGCCTTGAGTACCGGTGATGATCCATTGAACTTCTCCTTGGTAGGAGGGCCATCAACAATGCCTGCAACGCGTGCAATTTCTACATACGGCTTGTACCATGCGTTATTATCGATATCGGAATACACCGTCGTAGCTGCCTTAGCTTGTTCCAACTGTGCGTCTTGAATCAAGGGAGCAACGATCAACTTGATAGCCTCTGCGCGGTTGACCTGCTGACCGGGACGGAACGTTCCATCTTCATATCCGGAGATCACAGAATTTTCTTTTAGAAATTCCACCGCTTCGTAGGCGAAATGATCTTTTGGAACGTCTTTAAATGAAGCTTCTTGCGCAAACGTGATCGATGGGACTACGGCGACTATTCCTGCGAGTGCGAAGCGGATAATAGATTGCATCATCGTATTCAAAGGGAAAGCAGGTACATTCGAAAACATCGTAACAGACGCAGTGCAGAATTTCTACGTAAAACGGCAAACTGGCGCTATATAAGACTTAAAACGTATTATAGACATTTAGTCAAAAGTATGTTAATATATTACGTTAAGTATGAACAAACACACAATATTCTTCTTGGCTCCGGTAGCGACCTTCGCACTTGTTTTCTCCTGCGTGGAGCAGGTGCATGCAATGGAAAGCACATCGTATCAACTCTACGACAATGGAAGCAACGATGCAGAAGGTCACCCAGCCGTTTCCGATTCCTACACGCTTGATGGTAACCGAGAAACATGGACAGCCGTTCCCCTTAAGAGTGACAGTTTCCAAATTGTGGGAGCGTTTACTGCGACATCGTCTTCGTCTTCAACATCAACGTCGTCTTCGTCTTCCGATACAACAAGCGGCGGAGGGCAGGGCGGGGGCGGCAGCGGAGCAAATCCCAATGCACAAAAATCCTCGAAAGCAGCAATCGTTCCCCCACCAATCGTTCCGAGTAAGCCAGCAGCACCCGAAGTTGCGCAGCACACTCCTGTCCCAGAAATAAATCTTCCTAAGCCTGCTCTTGTTGCTCAGGGCAGTGTGCCGACACAGGGAATTACGCAATCGGGTGTAGAAATCCAGCAAGGCACCGAATATTCCACGGCCTTAAGCGAAACTAACGTAAAAACGATGATAACGGGGCTGTGGCAACCGAAATGCATCCAGCGAACGCTCCCGCTGTTACTGGTAGCTCTCGTTTCCTTTTTGCTTGGCTACTTCTTCCAAAGGTACCGAAACGGTTATATCAAGATCCCAAAGCGCCGAAGCCAAAAAAAACATTCCCGTCAACAGAAATGAATACGCGCATACTCCTCAGCATCGGCGCGGTCGCTCTGGCAATTGCAGCCACGGCTCCGCTCGTACTTGCAGCAACATCCGCACCACAACGTGTTGTCTACAATGGGCATCTGCTGAGTAGCTCGGGGAGCCCCGTGACGACTGCCGTGAGTATCCGGTTTAGTTACTGGAAAAGTGCAGACAAAGTGGATGGCGACGTAACAGGTACGGGCGCGATCAATATCGGCGCAAGCAACTACGCCGCTTGGCAGGAAGTACAAACCGTCACCCCCGACAGTAACGGATACTTCTCGGTGGAGCTTGGCAGTGCCACCGCACTCCCAAATTTTTCCACGATGGCACTCTCGACGCTCTTAAGCCTTTACATGCAAGTGGAAGTCAAAGCCTCGACGGCAGGAAACACGAGTTACGAGCTGCTCGATCGAAATCCAGCAGAGAGTGCGATTGACCGCTCTCCGGTGGAATCCGTACCATTTGCACTGAATGCTGACTTCCTTGATCAGAGGGAGATCGGTACGGGCAGCGGTGCCATTCCCCTGCTCGGCAAAGGTGGAAACTTGTTGCAGGGCGGCACGCTCAATAATCGGTTTACCATTGATACCGACAATTCAAGCGGTGGCACGCTCTATCTGCGATTTGGCGATGCTCTGGGTAAGGAACTGAGTTACGAACAGGATACCAGCCGATTCAACTTCAATGACGATGTACGCATTCAGGGAGATCTGACGGTTACAGGACTCATCAACGGTGTTGATATATCCCAGTTATCTTCAGGAGGCAGCCAAACGCACTTGCAGGTCAGCAGTGGTGCGGGACTCACGATCAACATCGCTGCGGGTGATTACCGCCTTGGGGGAAACGTGACACAGTACGCAGGTGGCAGCAATATCGCCGTCACGAATAATGCGACGAACAACGTCTTCTTCGGTTCAGGAGGGCTCACCATACGAACCAGCAACTTCCCGGGTGATGAAAGCTACATCGCGCTCGCAACCGTAGTAACAAGCGGCGGAGCGGTTTCCACGATTTCAGATCGTAGAGTCTTTAACACAGATGACCGCGAAACAACCATAACCAAAACCTACGCCCCAGCCTATGACGGAGCCGCCTACAAAGCAGACGGCAGTGACAATGTCGGCCAGCTCTCGGTAACCAGTTCCGGCGCAGCCGCTTCCAATCACTACGTCTGGACGAGCACCCGAAGCACACTCCAAGACTACGACATTATTGTCCATGCAACCGTCTCACCAGAATTCGTTCGCTGGACAAGTACTCCCCTTTTGCTCAAATACAGAACGACCACCAGCAATACTGCGACGACCAAAGCTGATATCACCGTCACCGATACTGCGGGAAATACCGTATCTCTCACCGGTAATTCGTCAAATTTGGCAAGTACTGACTGGACGACGGCAAACGTAGGCTTCGCAGGGACACCCACGTGGACTACAGGAAGCGGATTCCTGATTAAAATACACGCTTCCGCAAAAGATAACCAAGAAGTCCAAATAGGACACCTGCGCCTGAACTACGTTGAACTCCCGAGGGAATAACGAATGTATGCCATAGTGACGAAAAATACTAAACAACGAAATACTATTTCGTCAATACACTGTAGCAGCACAGTAGTGCATTTTTTGGTATACTGTCTTGAAATAACAAAAAAATACACAATGATCAAAAAGCTGCATCACATGCATACGCAAATCACTCCGCGATTGCTCGCCATACTTGCAGGCGTGATCTTTCTGCCGACTGCCGTCGTCGCAAGCAGCTGGAGCCCGACACTGCTTGTAAACACAGAAGCATTTCAATCGATCGATCAAGGTGATGGCAACACAAATATCGAACTGCGATTCGGCAACACCGGCAGTGGACTGATCTTGAATAAAACTGCAAACCAATTTGAGTTTGATAGTAGTTTGGAAATACAAGGAACGGCTTCGGGTAAACGGATTCACGCACAGGATTTGCTGACGGCGTCTGGGCAATTGGTGGTCGACGGGCTGTCGCAGTTTAACGAAGACGTCACGATCGGATCAGGCATTACTATAAACGGAGTCAAATACATCTTCCCCCGCGGAGACGGGTCTGCAACCGGAAAAGTACTGAAGACCAACGGCGCGGGAACCCTCTCATGGTCCGACGATAACGGCGGTACAAGTTTCAAAGCGAGTCAGGGGCTTTCACTCAGTGCGAGCAATTTCTTCTCTCTCAATAGCGTGCTCACTGGAACATCACTCGAGATCTTCGGAACGGCTTCCGGACGGATCGTACATGCACAGAACAACTTAACTTCCAGCGGAGGATTGCAAGTAATGGGAAATACGACGCTGGTCGGTGACTTACATATCGGTGGAGGTAATATCAACTTCGGAGCCTCTACGACCATCGGAGACGGCGGAGATCGGCTCACCATCGATAGTGATGGCACGTTGGTGATCAACGACGGCATTATTGATCTCAGTGCCCAGACAGTCGATATTACGCTCAACAGTGCGGCAGATTCCTTGAACTTCGACTCGAACACCTTAAGCATCGATGCATCAGCAAACCGCGTCGGTATCGGTTTGATAGCTCCGAAAACTGCACTTGCAGTCCTTGGGACGATCTCCGGTAGTTTTCTGAAAGCAGATACCGCATTGTCTTCATCCGGAACACTTGCAATTGAGGGCAACTCA
Source organism: uncultured Candidatus Peribacteria bacterium (assembly GCA_964348745.1). Classification (GTDB taxonomy): domain Bacteria; phylum Patescibacteriota; class Gracilibacteria; order Peribacterales; family Peribacteraceae; genus CAYGDT01. The sequence continues at coordinate 1,982 of CAYGDT010000010.1, read as the reverse complement.
TTCTTCGGAGGGAATGTTACGATCGCAGGAATCACGAGCTGCACATTGCTGACGACAGATTCAAATGGACAACTGGCATGCGACGCCGAAGGATTCAACGAAAGCGTCGACGACCGACTAAACACTCTGTTTATGGCAGGCTCTGGAATCCTCCTGAGCTACGACGATGGCAATAATAAACTGACGATCAATCAAACCGCCAGCAGCGGTGCGCAGCTCTCCCTGAGTCCGGAATACGCCGGAGCCGTCTACTACGGCAGTGGATCGAACAATGTCGGGCAAATGGTGCTGGCCTATGATTCAACCAACAAAGAAAATTACTACAAATGGACATCCACGCTCTCTTCGCTCCAAAGTTACGCAATCGCCGTACGCGTGAAAGTTCCAGATGAATTTAAGCACTGGGACGGTTCGGTGCCCATACAGCTGCGCTATAGAACAAATGCAGCCTCAGCCAACGATAACCAAATCGATGTCGCGATGATTGACACCGCAGGCTCCGCCGTAACTCTGACGGGCGGAACGGACCTCGTGAATCAATCATGGACGACGGCAACCATTACCGGTCCCCAGAGTGCGGGAACGTATACGCCTGGGAGCTATATCACGATTATCATAACGCCGGTAGCGAGGACGACGAACTCCGGCGAAGCACATGTAGGGTTCCTCAACATCAATTGGATGACGAGAGAAAGGTAAGGAATGAAGTACGTCTCACTACAACATATACCCCTTGCGTAGCATGCAATTGCTGAACGCGGGTGCATAGTCTTCATTCGCGTACATACTCGCTGCAGCAGCGACACGGAACTGCTCGTTGTCCGGACTGTTTGCTGCGCGCTGCTTCATGATGACACGTGCCTGCTGCTTTGAAGCAGCGTGGCACGAAGACACTGATAATGGCTTCCTTAAGCCAAAAGTATAGATGGCTAACACCGCCAGCATGACAACAATGATACTCTTTCTCCCCTTCCAGAGAGCGAGCAACGTCGCCACAATAAGAGAAACCTTTGTTTTTACCATGATGAAATTGTAGAAGGGTACGCAGTGAGTTGCAAATTGTTGTAAACGCAGACATCACACTCTGTGACTCCATCACCTCCACCCGCGCTCACTTGCCTGCATCCCTCCCTCGGAAGGAGGCCAGGGAAGGGTGGATCAGACTCTGGAATATCCTAGTACCTGTTCAAACTTTTAAACGTATCCCCTCCCCCTACCCCCTCCCTATGGGAGGGGGATCCTGCGTAGGGAGCGGAATCCTCCTCTGCAAGCTGTACAACGTCATTCCCTCCCACAAAGGAGGGGGATTCTGTTTTGCAATCTGTACAACGTCATTCCCTCCGCAAGGGAAAGGAATTCTGCTCTGCAAGCTGTGCTACATCATTCCCTCCCCCGGAGGGGGAGGGTAGGGAGGGGGGATTCGTGTTTGGAATAACCAAGTACCTGTTCAAGCTGTGCGATAGCCTCATCGAGTGAACGCAATACGTCATCATCGCTGAAACGTAGAACAGTGAATTCCTGTTTTCGTAGATATGTCTCTCGTAATGCATCACGTTTTTGGGTATTCAGTTCGTCATGTGTCGCTCCATCCACTTCAATAATCAATTTTTTCTCCACGCAGATAAAATCTACAATGTACGGTCCAAAGGGTACTTGCCTACGAAATTTCAATCCATGGAATCGTTTCGCTTTGAGTTGTATCCAGAGAACGCTCTCTCCTCTTGTATGATGTCTCCGCAAATATCGTGCAAATTCCTTCTTCGGTGAATTGAGGTGAATGATATGACGCAGCATGGCATTGATATTCCCACAAACGTATCCCCTCCCCCTACCCCCTCCCGCCGGGAGGGGGGATAATGACCGAACATTTCCGCTAACAGATGACAGAAAAGACGTTCTATCGCTGCATAGAACGCCTGCGAATTTGTCCAAGCTGTGCGTCGTTCACTCTCCCGGAAGGAGGGGGATCCTATTTTGCAATC
>CAYGDT010000009.1:8254-24179 GCA_964348745.1 uncultured Candidatus Peribacteria bacterium | reverse complement strand
AGGCAGAGCCGTCTCCGAAGGGGAAGATGTAGGTGACGCCATTGAGGATGATGCCACTGCCAAAGGTGACTTCGTCGTTGAAGCGTGATGTTCCTTCGATAACGAGTTGTCCGGAAGACGTGAGTGTATCTTGCGCATGGAGAATTCTTCCGGAGGCTGTTCCGTAGATTTCCAGCGAGGTTCCTGTGAGGGTGGCGGAGAGGGAGAGGAAATTAGAACCGTTGAGCGAGAGGCCTTGGGCGGCGTAGTAGGAGGAACCGGAATTGAGATCACTGCTCCATGTGAGGTGTCCTGCACCGTTTGTTTTAAGGACTTTGCCGGAGGCAGAGCCGTCTCCGAAGGGGAAGATGTAGGTGACGCCATTGAGGATGATGCCACTGCCAAAGGTGACTTCGTCGTTGAAGCGTGATGTTCCTTCGATGGCGAGGGAACCGGAGGATTGTAATTGGGTTGCTGCATGGAGTGTCGAGCCGGAAATGGTTCCAACAACATCGAGAGTTTCCTTGGGGGAACTCTTTCCAATACCAACACGATTGCTTTGTGAATTCACGATAAACGTTGTTCCATCGATGAATGCACCGCTCTCGACGACAAGGACACCGCTGCTTCTGAGGGTATCTTGGGCATGGAGAATTCTTCCGGAGGCTGTTCCGTAGATTTCGAGTGAAGTACCGGTAAGAGTGGCATTAAGACTCAAGAAAGAACCGTTGAGTGTGAGTCCCTGCCCTGCGGATCGTGATGTTCCCGCTGCTGTCCATGTCAGGTTTCCAATGCTGTCGGTAGCAAGAACTGTGCCGGATGCTCCCTGTGCAAGGGGGAAGCGGTAGGTAATACCTTGGATGATGATGCCGGAGCCGAAGGTGACTTCGTCGTTGAAGCGTGATGTTCCTTCGACGACCAGAGAGCCGGAAGATTGGATTTGATCATTAGCATGCAGTGTCGTTCCAGAGATCGTCCCGCGTGCAACCAATGCAAGCACGCCGGATTGCGGATTGATGCTGAGAGATCCGGTCATGGTATCACCGGAGACATTGACATAGCGAGGATCGGCAGTTGCCTGTTCCAGACCTGAGCCCACGGTAAGATCCGTACCACATTCGAAGCTTCGCGACGTCGCATTCCAAAGAAGTTTATTTCCTCCGGTACAGTTACTGAGTCCGAATCCTGTAATGGTGTTTCCCGTCAGTACGCCATGAATCGTTGCGCCGCTTTCAACGATCAAGTTTCCACTGCTGGTCAGTAGCCCAAGATGATACAGCGCAAGCCCTCCGGCATCGCCGGCTGCACGACTATCTGTGCTTTCGAGCAGCAAGGAATCGTAGATACCGAGGGTCGGTCCGGTCGCACCGGTTGCTCCGGCGGATCCCGCTGGACCTTGGGCGCCGGTTTCTCCGGCACTTCCACCGCCACCGCCGCCACCTCGCCCGCTTCCACCATTGCCGCGGCTGATATATCCACTGGAAAGATTCTGTACGTTGCTCTGATTGAGGACTGTCCATGTTGGTACGCCTTCGACCATCATGATCACCTGTCCGTTGTTACCTGTGCCAATGACATCGAAGATGCTTGGACGTGCAGCAACGAATGACGTTCCGGAGATTGCAACACTCGGAGCACTGCCATACGTCGGTATAAAACGCTCAAGCCGACGTTCTGCTACACGTTTTCTCAGGTCTGAAACTCTCTTTTGATCCTGTACTTCGGTCAGCGACTCAGTCGCTACACCGTAACTTCCTTCCTGCATACGACCGCGAATCTGTGTCGAAGGAATCGGTTTCTGACCCACGGTCGCTCCCGGCAATCGCATGACACGACGACCGACGATATTTTCGACCACGTCAGCGACTGCTTGCTGCACACGGGAAGGTACGATGCTCAAAAGCACCTCGCGGGTTTCGCGATCCTTTCGTCGCTGCTCGATACGATCCGCAAGATGCTGCGCGGTGTCAGCGGCGGTTTTTTCGTACGATACGGCGATACCGCCATCGAATGAGAGTTCCTCCTGTTGCACGAAAAGCGGATAGGTTTGAGATTTTTCACTGTCTTTCAACACAACACGTACATCGGTTGTTATGGGAACTGTGTTTTTCGTTCCAAGCGTATCTGCCTCGGATGTTCCGACATTCGCATTAAGAAACGTTAGTCCCCCCAGCGATCCGCGAATCTGCGGTCCCACATTTACCAATGCCAGCCCGACAATTGCTAACACAACGGCCGCACGTCCCGCGCCCTGCGCATGTCGCTTTGCAAATAGTTGCAGAGCCTGCGAAGCACCCAGATCTCCGGTACCTTCAGTCGCTTCGAGCAGCGTAGACGCAGCAAGTGTCGCGAGACCGGACTTGATCAGACGCGCGGCCTGCGCGCGGGAGTATCCGGTTTCATTCTGGATAAACTGACGCAGAGTGCCTTTGTCATCACGCGGAAGATGTTCATAGTGAAACCGAGCAAGGAGTTTTACGATCCACTCTTGCCGGAGAGGTTTTTGCAACTGCAAAAGACTTCCCGTACCCCCGAAGTCCCGCACCAGATTTCTGATATCTTCGACAGATGCCGGGAGGAGAAGTTGGATGTCTGTATGCATTCTTGTTTGTCGTTGTTTTTTTTGTCTGTGTGAGCCTCGGGCTCATTTCGAGAATTGCTACACAAATCATACTATTATAGCGAAATTTATACATTTTCTCAATAGCCCGATATCACCGCATGAGCCTCGGGTTTGCCTGAATCCTAAGCGTCCCCTATCATCGCACCATGAGCACTGCTGCAACCGTATCTGCCTTGGAACCGTTTTTGAAAACAACACTGCAAGCGACGGATTTCCATGGTCTTGGTGAGAAATACGAAGGAAAAGTGCGCGATGTGTACATTCAGAAAGACCGGAAGCGCCGCATTCTGATCGCTACTGATCGGCAATCGGCATTCGATATTAATTGGACGACAATACCGCTAAAAGGACAAGTACTGACACAGATCAGCAATTTCTGGTTTGAAAAAATCTCCGATGTGATGCCGACGCAGGTGATTGCAACTCCCGATCCAAATGTTGTTGTTGTCAAAGATCTTGCAATGGTGCCCGTTGAAATCGTAGTGCGCTCCTACCTCACCGGCTCTACCAAGACTTCCGCATGGGTGAACTATAACGCAGGGATGCGCAAATTCTGCGGGAACGACTTACCGGATGGCATGGTGAAAAATGAACAATTTGCCCACCCGATCATTACGCCCACAACCAAATCCGATGATGATGAGCTTATTGATCCAAAAGGCATATTTGAACGCAATCTTTGTACGCAGGATCAATGGGAAGAAATCTCCCATTGTGCATTGAAAGTCTTTGCCCTCGGTCAAAAACTGGCGGCTGAGCGGGGGCTCATTCTCGTCGATACCAAGTACGAAATGGGATACGATGAAAATGGGACGCTTATGATCGCCGATGAAGTGCACACTCCCGATTCGTCTCGCTATTGGGTAGCAGATACATACCTTGACCGCTTCGAGGCAGGCCAGGAACCGGAGAGTCTGGACAAGGAATTTTTCCGTCTTTGGATGCGGGAACAGGGGTTTGAGTACGAAGATAAATCGACCTGGCCGGTCATCACCGACGATGTGCGACTGATGCTCGGCGCCAAGTATATCGACCTTTGTCAGCGCATGACGGGAGTCCCCTTTACGCTGCCAAAGAGCCCGGATGTGCTGGGAAGAATTGAGAAGAATCTGGAGGAGTATATGGTGTAATACTAAATGAGCCCGAGGCTCATCGCATGAGATTTCGCCTCTTTACTCTGTTGGCAACGCAATCCTCCAATCGGGTCCAATGCCATGATCAGCGGTAAATCCTGCAAGTACTTCAAGCGCGATAGCAGCAGGTCCTGTCGACGTGTACCGGAGACAGGGATCAGCAACGCAGGGTACCATGGAATCCATGCCGATCACCTTCCCCTGCGAGTCGAAGAAAATAATATCAAGCGGCACGGGTGTGTTCTTCATCCAGAAAGTCAAGGGCTCTGCCACAGGGAAGAGAAAGAGCATACCCTCATCCACAGCAAGCGCCTCGCGACCCATGAGTCCCTGAGAGCGCTCCTCCGGCGTATCGGCGACTTCCACTGTCAGCGTAATAGCTTCACCGGAAGGACCGACGAGGGCTATTGTCTGTGTTCCCGCATCCTTCGGTTGGAAAGAACAGGCAGAGAGCAAGACGGCCAGACAGAAAAGAGGAAGGAGGAATTTCATAGGGTTCGCAGTTGTTTGATGGCCAGTGTACGATTTTTCGCTTTAAAAATAAAGCTGCCGGCAACCAGATTATCCGCGCCAGCCTTTATGCAGAGCGGTGCAGTCTTCTCGTTGATTCCGCCGTCCACTTGAATCATCAGGTGCGGGAATGCAGACCGAACCGTTTTGACCTGACTTAAGACATGTTCAATAAACTCCTGTGCCGCAAATCCCGGATGTACGGTCATCACGAGTAGCAGATCAATGTTTGCCAGCACGTCACCGACTTCATCAACCGCAGTTTCGGGGTTGATAGCAATCCCCGCTTTTGCACCGCCTTTGTGAATCCGATCGATCAGTTCTCTGCGCTCCTCCGTTCCCTTTACTGCTTCTGCATGGAACGTGATATTTGCGACGCCGAGTTTAAGAAATTCATCAATCCGATCTGCGGGGTTTTGCACCATAAGGTGAATATCCAACGGCAATGCCGTCTTGATACTTTGAACGACGACTGCACCAAATGTGAGGGCTGGAACGAAATGTCCATCCATAACATCAATCTGCAACCAGTCTGCGGAATCGGAAACGGAATCAACTTCCTGCTGCAGTTTGGAGAAATCCGCAGAGAGAATGGAAGGAGTAATGAGAATCTTTCGATCAGGCATCGCGGAAGTGATCATAGCATCTTCCGTGTCGTTCCACTAAAATCAGAGTATGCCGAAGCCAAAGCGTATCGTTCTCGCCGCCGACCATGCCGGGTTTCCCCTCAAAGAAGCGATCAAACAATACTTGATTGATCAGGGTTTTGACATTGTTGATGTACAACCACAACTGGAAGAAGCCGACGACTATCCTCCAATCATTCGTCAAGGATGCGCAGCTGCGCTGGAATACGTGTGCCCCCTGATTGCATTCGGTGGCAGCGGTAACGGCGAAGCTATGGCTGCAAACAAGGTTCCGGGTATTCGCTGTGCGCTTGTGTACAGCCCGGAGACGGCAAAGCTTGCGCGTGCACATAATGATGCAAATGCCATGAGTTTAGGAGGGCGTTTAACCGATACTGAAATTGCAAAGCGTTGTGTTGCGATCTTTCTCTCCACGGACTTTGACGGAGGACGACATGAGCGACGTATCAAAGACCTTGAATCCTGATCACTCATCACCATTCAACATGCGAAAATTTCTGATAGCTGCCAACTGGAAGATGAACTCGGCGCCCAAAGGCGCGTTCGAAGCGGGTTCCCCCTACCATACGCACGCCAATGTTGATGTCGTCGTCTTCCCGACACTACTGGACTTGGCATCCTGTATAAAAAGCAAGATCCTCACCGGTCCTCAGTACGCACATCCTCAAGTATCGGGAGCCTATACGGGCGACGTGAGCATGCAGATGAGCAGGGATGCCGGGAGCCTCTATGTCCTGTGTGGCCATAGTGAGCGCCGCGTACAGCACGGGGAAAACAACGAGTACGTCGCTGCACAGGTCGTGGCTGCACTGGAGTGCGGCCTGCATCCGGTTGTATGCGTTGGAGAGAGTCTGAACGAGCGGGACGCTGGCAAGGCTAAAACAGTCGTGAAGAGACAGCTGAGTGTCCTGCCTCTGGAATCGGAGATCACGATTGCCTACGAACCGGTCTGGGCGATTGGCACTGGCAAAACAGCAACACCCGAGCAAGCTCAGGAAATGCATGCTTTGATTCGCTCGCTGCTTCCTGAGGATCGCAGGGACAGTACAAGAATTCTGTATGGTGGATCCATGAAACCGGACAATTGCGAAGCCTTGCTCAAGCAACCGGATATCGACGGAGGATTGATCGGTGGTGCTTCGTTACTACCGGAGCAATTTGGAGAGATTGTCCGCATTGCAGCTGCATTATATACATGAATAGATGTATTCTTTCTTTTCGTTGCCGAAAAGAAAGAACAAAAGAAAAGGCACAGCGGAATTTCAAACTCGTCCGCCTCTTGGCGGACTCAGACATGAAATTCCGCTGATTTGGTTCACTCATACAACAGAGTTCTACCACGACATTTAATGGAAGCGGTTTCCATTTTTGTACAAGCCTGCTCTCATAGTTTTATCGGTGGAATTACATGTTTGAGGCCCGACGAAAGGAGGGCCGAGTTTGTAATTCCACCGCACTTTTTCTTTTAATACTTTCTTTTTGGTGACAAAAAGAAAGTATGAATATGCATGGAAATGTTATGTCTGCACCCACATTCCATTACCGATGTTCTTTGCAGCGCCACTGAGTTCTAACATCGTGAGCTTTGCATTGATCACTGCCGTTTCAAGAACTGCACGCTCTGTGAGATCGGAGACCGATTGCGGCATCGATGTCAGTGCGTCGTACACGCGCTGCTCCTCTGCGTCTTCGGACCGAAATGCTTGTGTTCGCTCTCCCGAGGGCGCAACGACTCCGATCTCGCGCAGAACGTCATCTGGTGATGCAACCAGTTTTGCCTGTCCTGCACCAATGAGATAATGACATCCTGCAAAATGTTCGTCGAAAATCTGCCCCGGAACGGCAAAAACATCACGCCCGTATTCCAGTGCCAGTTCCGCGGTAATCAGCGCGCCGCTTTCTCTGCCGGCTTCGAACACCACCGTCCCCACACTGAGAGCCGCAATGATGCGATTGCGTGCAGGGAAGGTAAATTTCCCCGGCTGCTGATCCAAAGGGAACTCCGAAAGCAGCAATCCCCCGCTTTCTACAATACGCTTTGCCAGTGCTGCGTTTGCCCGTGGATAGATCTGTCCCATGCCATGCCCGAGCACTGCCACGGTCGCAGCTCCGGCGCGCATGGTCTCCTCTGCCACCGCAGCATCGATCCCGAGTGCTAAGCCCGATACCGTCGTCAGTCCCGCCCGTACAAATGCCGGAACAAACTGCTCAACGACTCGCTTGCCGTACGGACTCATTTCCCGCGTACCCACGCAACCGATACACGGTTGATCTACTATTTGAAGCGAGCCCTGCGCGTAGAGAAAAACCGGTGGGTCCGGTATCTGGAGCAGACTACGAGGATACGCTTCGTCTTCCAAAGTAATAAATGTGATGGAACGCTTTGCAAGTTCCGCTGCATAGGCATCCGGATCAAATTCTTCCAAACGATTGAGTACCTCAAACTGCGTTTCTTCGCGGCACCCGAGTTGCGCAAGTACCTCCTGATCAATATGCCCCAGCGCATCGTCCAACGACCCAAACTTCGCAAGCAACGCGTCGTAGCGTTTCTTTGTTAGGAAATTGAGCCAAGAGAACTTGAGAGCGGTTGTCTGTTTCATCGTCTACAGAAACGATCGTAAACTCTACGCATCGGCACTGCAAGCACCGGAAAAACACAAAAATGGATGGAAAGATCCTGCGTCTATAATAAGCCAAAAAATCAGTTCCATTCTCTCATGGAACGCCAGTATAATCCTGTGGGTTGCCGACGTAGCTCAGCTGGTAGAGCAACGCACTCGTAACGCGTAGGTCACCGGTTCGATTCCGGTCGTCGGCTCCAATTCACTCAAACAATCGCTTTGCTATGTCATACACCACAGATCTGTGCTCAATAACAAGAATCAGCACGTTCGATTTTTGAATGCGGTAGATTACCCGATACTCACCGATTCTCAGACTCCAATAACCCCGTAAATTACGACGCAAGGGTTTGCCAAATAGTTCAGGCTGAGTCGCGAGTTTCCGCTCAATGCTGTTCTTGATTTTCTTTAGATCAGCTTTAGCAAACTTCGAAACACTTTTCGGATTCAGTAATGAAGAGTAAAGGACATGAAAAGTCTTCATAATACTTTCGACCAGAATTCATCATGCGAAATGAACTTTGCATTCTTCACATCTCGCTTTTCCGCCATCTTGCTGAAGTAATCGTCCTCAACGAGTTCCAACGCATACTCTAATAGCTCTGCTGCCTTTTTTGCTTGTGGCACATCATCCCTCAGGGAAATTTTTTTAAGAAAGAGAGCAGTATCTTTTTCGAGTGTTACATTGATGCGCTTCTTGAATGTGGGCATAGCTGAAGGAAGGTATATTATTAGTGTATCAAAAGTGTATCACCTAAGCAATGCCAAAAGTTTCTACAATCATAGATACAGACTCTTAGCAGAACGCACCATCAGCCTTCGACTCTAGGCAACGACCAACAAGTAGTTGTAATACCCACTCAACCGGATTTAAAGCTAACAGAAGCCATATCAATTAATTAGTACGCAGAAGTACAACTCAAGTGCAGACAAGAAGTGATGAAAATGTTATAATAGGTAGACATGGACGAAACACAAAAACCCATAGATGACTGGGGTAAAACGGCAATCCTTGTTGTCGATATTCAAAATGATTTTTGTGACGATGCCGGTAAATTTGCCGAGCAGGGACTTGATATAAAGCCAGCCCAAGAAGTTGCAGAGCGTATAAATGAATTTCTAGTGGAAGTTAGAAAACTTGGCATTCTGGTTATCTTCAGTAAGCAAGTGGAATCGCCAGAGATAACACCTCTAAACCTTCAAAGACAGATTATAAGAGGAAAACTCAAAGAAGTATGTTCGCCGGGTTCTTGGGGATCTGATTTCTACAGAATTGAACCATCTGCGACCGAAGTTGTGATTGAAAAAAAACATACGATGTATTTTCCAATCCTGAGTTACAACACTTACTCGATGAACAGGGTATCAAGACACTCGTAGTTACAGGAGTGAATACCGACGTTTGTGTGGATACAACTATCCGCAGTGCATTCACGCATGGCTACCAGATTGTTGTTCCCGGTGATCTTGTAGCGACGATGAACAAAGAGGCGCAATCACATTTTTTGGCAGTGTTTGATAGATTCTATGGTGACGTTACTGATGCAAAAACAACCCTATCCAAACTTCAATCTAGCTCCTAAGTAATTAACGTCAGCAAACCGAACCACAAACAAAAAAGACCGAACCTTTCGATCCGGCCTTTGCGTAGTACATTGTAATTATTCCTGTGCGCCTGCATCGGTTGTCTCTTCACTTCCCGGTGCTACGAAACCCTCCGTTCCGGCGGCTCCTTGCCCGATCTGCACCTGAGGAACCTCCTGGAAGTAATTCTGCCAGTACACATGTCGGACAGACCGACGGGTGCGGAACCAGTTATACGGAACGTATCCCTGCGTATCGACCGTGAAATCAGGGGAAGGCTCAACGGCACTCTGTGGATGCGTCAGCTGACGTTTCGCTTCGATCTGCTGAAGACTGCTTTTGAAACTCTTGCGGAAGACATTGAGCAAGTTTTTCTTCGCTACAGCGTTTTGTTCAGTGGTGCGGCGTGTCGGGCGGTCCACCTGCATGGAACCCCGAACGTTAAATCGCGGATCCAGTATGGCGTGAGCCGACACGGGAGCCACTAGAACGGTGAGGGCGAAGAGTGCGAGTAAGAGAGTGGAGCCTGAACGCATACGAAGGGTGGGAAATAAAAGTACGATTGTGTCGTCGAGTACAGCGGTTTGCAGGAGAACCTACCAAACCGGATCGAACGAGGAGTGCTAGCGTAGCAAGTTCAAAACACTGCCACAAGCCATTTCCAGCAATTCTTAGCGCAAATACCGTACAAGGACAGAAGAACGGAAGGGCAAGGAGACTTCCCTTTCATTTGGTAGGCATTTTTGCTATAATAATCTGATTTCCCCGAAGTAGTCTTCCATAAGACACTTCTGGACAAGTCTGAAAAAAACATACACCCAAACACCTATGACTATCGACGCCTGCATTGCCCACGCCATTCACTCGGATCTCGACATTCTCTTGGTCCTTCCGGAGCTCAAGGGCATGCCTGTGGAGAGCTTGGAGCCTTACATCGAGAATTACATACTCACTGTCCAACAGGAACTGCGTCAGGTCATTATCAGCCGCGGGGATCGCTATCTGCGAGCGAAGGATGCTGCGGGGCTCTGTGCGACGTGCATGGAAGCGGGCATCGGTATTCCGCCAAAGATGCTCCTGAAGATGTGCCAGACAATCCTGCAGCTCTCGATCATCGATGCGCGATTTATTCTGGATACAGAAGAAGGTCAGAGTCTGTTCTACGTCAAAATGGGATTGAATCTGCACGAGGACGGGTTGATGCAGAAAGCGGCGTAGATGTCAGGTTTGGAAGGTTTGAAGGGTTTGGAAAGTTTGATACAGATCCAACCTTTCCGACGTTCCCGACTTTTCTAACATTCCCGACCTAACGTTTGCTGAACTGCGGCGCCCTTCTTGCGCGCTTGAGTCCCGGCTTCTTGCGTTCTTTAATACGCGCATCACGACGTAGGAATCCTTCTCGTTTGAGAATAGGCCGGAGTGCAGGATCCATCTGGAGTAGTCCGCGGCTGACACCGTGACGCACGGCATCGCTCTGGGCGCATTTTCCGCCTCCCTGCACAATAATCTCGGCATCGAACTTCTTGTTATTGTCCGTAATACGCAGAGGTGCAAGTGCGTTTTCCACGTCCAAATCCGTAGGGAAGTACTCGCGAATCTTCTGTCCGTTTACCGTGCATTCTCCTTTACCATTCTCGAATAATTTTACGCGCGCCACAGCTGTTTTACGCTTGCCGATTGCATAGAAATACTGATTTGCCATGTTATTTACTGAGGGAAAGAACTGTGGGCTGCTGCGCTTCGTGCGAATGCTCGGCTCCTGCAAAAACGTGCAGACGCTTGAGCATCTGTCTGGCAAGGCGGTTTTTAGGCAGCATTCCTTTCACGGCAATTTCGATCATATCGGTCGGCTTTTTATCGATCATCTCCTGCAACGACCATGTTTTTATATGACCGAGATATCCCGTGTGCTTCACGTAGATTTTGCGGCGGTGCTTGGAAGAATCAAAGTGCAGTTTCGCGGCATTGATCACAACGACTTGATCACCGCAAAGCTGATGCGGGCTAAAGGATGCCCTGTTCTTTCCACGAAGGATCATCGCCACTTTCACAGCAAGGCGTCCGAGGTTCTGGCCTTCTGCGTCAATCAGAATCCATTTTGGTTCTGCCGGCTTGGGAGAAGAGGTTCTCATGTTTATGAGGATGCAGAGGAGTTAGATGATGCAGAGGATGCAGAAGATTTTTTGGCTGGTTTCTTTTTAGAGGAGTTACCAGCCTTCGCTCCTGAGGGAGCTACGGCCGGCAGGGCAGATTTAGAGGAAGTAGAAGGTTTCTTCTGTTTCAGTTCTTTTTCAGTGCTGACAGACACCGCCTCCCCTTCTATGAGTTTCAAATTCACTACTTCCGCGCCATCGCCACCGCGGTAACCGAGTACCTCTATGCGGGTCATGCCAGACTGTCTGTTTGCGTAGCGCTTTACAAATACTTCCATCACTTTCTTGCTCGCATTCGTGTCCGTTACTATTTGGTTTATGTGCCGAATGGCGACTTGCGGCGTATGCGTCTTTGCAAACGTGATCAGTTTTTCGACCTCCGGAGCAATGACACCTGCACGCTTCTTGGTCGTTCGCAACGATTCGTGGAGCAAAAGAGATGTGACGAGATTACGCTTGAGCATCTTCGCGTGAGCGGGTTTCTCGTTGAGCCGGTTTCTGGAGCGTCGGTGGCGCATATTATTTGTCGTCTTCGTTCGAAAGTTTCAATCCACGCTCGGCGAGCGTGTCTTTTACTTCATCCAGAGCCTTCGCACCGAATCCGCGGAAGTTGCTGAGAGCGGCTTCCGTGCATTTAGTGAGCTGTTCGATGGAACCTACGCCGGCATTGATCAGCGCATTGAGCGTACGCGGAGAGAAGTTGAGGATTTCGATCGGCGTGTAGCTTTCTTTGACGGGAGCAGAATCGTCGTCTCCGGTGACGATGGACGTACCGGTACGTGTGAAGTCGGCGATGAAATCGCTCTCCACCACCTTGTCGTTGGAACCGAAATATTCGAAGTAACTCTTGAGGAGTTGCGATGCAAACTGTACGGCTTCCTCTGCGGTCAGCGAACCGTTTGTTTGCACATCAAGTTGAAGCCTCTCGAGATCCGTCCTTTGTCCGACACGCGCCGCTTCGACGGTGAAACGGACTTTGAGAACAGGACTGAAAATCGCATCGATATGAATGAGTCCCGGTTCGTTGCTCTTCTTGTTGCGATCGGAAGCGGGGCTGTACCCTACGCCTTTCTCCACGGTAATCGAAAGCTCAATTTCTCCGCCCTTCTCAAGGGTGAGCAGCTCAAGATCCGGATCGAGCACTTCGATGTCGGAGGACACCTGAAGATCCTTCGCAAAGAGCGTCACCGGCCCCTTGCCTTTGAGCGTTACGACTTCGGAACCTTTGTTGAACTTGCGAAGTTTGAGCTCCTTGAGGTTCAAACCGATATCGATACCGGACTCCCGAACGCCTTTGACGGTCGTGTATTCATGCTGCACGCCTTTATAGCGCATGGAAGTGACGGCGGCTCCCGGGAGACTGGAAAGTAGAACGCGACGCATGGCGTTGCCGAGTGTCATACCGAATCCCGGAGGCAACGGTCCGATACTGAATACCTTGTGTGAATCGTCGCCTGCACCCCCGCTCGCGCCCTGCGAGGAGAAGATGGGAAGGCCGATTTCTTCCTGAATAATGTGCATAGACAAGGGAGGAAAGGAAGGAAGGTTATCGACGTGAGTAGAACTCGATGACTTGGCGCACGTCGATCGCCTGTTCAAAGTCATCGGCTGTAGGTTGACCCGTCACCTCGACTTTGAGGTTTCCGGAATCGACCTTCAGCCACGAGGGTGGCATATATTTCTCATGCGCCTCGAGAATGGTAGAAAAGACTGGAGAAGACTTACTCCGACCCCGTGCTTCCACTATGTCGCCCGGTTTGACGCAGAACGATGGAGATGTCACGCGCGTGCCATTGACTGCAAACAGCCCGTGACCCGCGAACTGGCGTGCTTGCAAACGCGTGAGGGCAAACCCCGCACGATACAACACATTGTCCAGACGACGTTCCAAAAGTTGAAGCAATGTCTCGCCCGTCTGACCCGTCGTTGCAGACGCAGTTTCGTACAGACGGTGGAACTGGCGCTCGGAGAGGCCGAACATGTCGCGTGCTTTCTGCTTTTCGAGAAGCTGTTTGCCGTATTCGCTGGGTCGCTTGCCGCGGGTGCGCGGTCCCTTGCCGGGGCCGTAGGGCTTTCTCTGCAGGATTTTGTCGTACTTATCGGAACCGTAGATGTTGGTTCCTTGCCTGCGACAGCGCTTTGCTTTTGGTCCGGTAAATTTCATGGATGAGGTTGAGGGAGAGATGGCACAGGGTGCCGTCACTACTAAACGCGGCGGCGTCCTTTGGGACGGCAGCCGCCATGGGGAATAGATGTTCGGTCGATAATCGCGTCGAGATTGATACCGGCAGACTGTATGCCGCGAATGGCTTGTTCTCGCCCAGGACCGAGGCCACGCATCTCCACCTGTACCGATTCGATACCGAAACCTGCGACCGACTGTGCTGCTGTTTCCGCAGCAACTTTGGCAGCATAAGGAGTCGATTTTCGTGTCCCCTTGAAACCGCACGATCCTGAGCTGGAGCCTCCAAGTTTCTGTCCTTCGAGGTCAGTAAAGGTCACGATCGTATTGTTTTCACCCGCAAAAATACACACGCGTGCCTTGGGCACGGTGCGCTTGATTTTCTTTTTCTTGGGCCGGGTGGTATTGGTCGATGGAACTGGGGCGTCAGCCATAATAGATGGGGATGCGTCCCAACGGGACGCATATACGATTGTTATGTCTTGGTCAGCGTTGTTCTTCCGGAGAGACCGGTCTTCTTCTTTCCGCGCTTGGTGCGAGCGTTTCTGCGCGAGGTCTGTCCACGGGCGGGGAGTTTCTTGCGATGGCGCATGCCCCTCCATGTTCCGATGTCCTGCAGACGCTTGATATCCATGGAAACTTTTCGCGTGAGCTCTCCCTCTACAAGTTCGCCTTCAATACGCGCACGCAGTCGACCTTCTTCTTCTTCGGTCAGCGCATCGGCTTTCTTGTTGGGGTCGATGTGCAGTTCACCGAGAATTTTTAAGCTCATGGGACGCCCGATGCCTTTGATGGCAGTCAGAGCAATCTCTGCGCGCTTTTTTCCCGGTAGAACGACTCCTGAGATGCGTGGCACTATAGTAATGGAAAGTGGATAGTGGAGAGTGTATAACGATAGTGATTTCCTAACCCTGTCTCTGCTTATTCTTGGGGTGAGGAGAAACGATGCGTCGGACTTTCTTGCCTCCTCTGATCCTGCCCTTTTTGATACGAATACCGGCACGACGGATCACAAGACGATCGTCTTTGCTGATAGGTTTTACGGACGCACGAACTTTCACGGCAAGGGGAGGTAAAGAAGTGATACTTACGCTTGTCCCTCTGTTCCGCTTTCGACCGGCGTGAAGCCCTGAGCTTCTCCGGTTGCTAGATCGATCTTTTGATCAGACCTGTAGCGGTAGCAGATACGACCCTTCTCGAGATCATAGGGGGTCATTTCTACCTTCACCCGGTCACCCGGCAGGATGCGTACGCGATGAACGCGCATACGTCCGGCGAGTGTGCAGAGGATCGAATGATCCTTGGCTTGTGGGCTTAAGATTCGAACTCGGAAGGTGGCGTTTGGGAAGGATTCTTCCACGACGCCGACGAGTTCTATTACATCTTTAGACACAAAACCTTGCGGGGATACAAGCCGGGAGAGCCTACAGGCTAAAATTGACTACTTCAAGCATTCCTACCAAAAAAACTAGAGTTTCTTGGAAAATCACTTGCGGGGGTAAAGAAATATTGTCAAAGCAAACGCTTTGTTGTTCCCTAAGACCCATGGACCGATCGTAGGCAAACTCTAATCAACTGAACAATTTGTCATCCTGAGCTCGTCGAAGGATGCACATACGATTGTCATGGTTCGACGGGCTCACCATGACAGAGCTCACCATGACATTTTTTAGAGCTTCTCTAGCCTCTGAATCTGCCAAACACAGAGCAATGCGAAGATGATATTCAGCCAAAGAAATACCGTATCGCCGACAACAGCGCTAAACCAAGCGATTAAAACGCTGCCGGTCATGAGGGCAACCTGGCGTCGTACTGTAGCCATATTCATGGCAAACCCCATTCCCAAGGTTGAGAGCCCTGCGACGAATATGATCGTCTGTATCCCTTGGAAGAGGTACAAGGAGTAGACAATCAGTGCGCAGCCGCCGGCTGCAATCACTGCGGTATCGTTACGGTCCTTGGTATCAAGCAGCATCAGCACCGTGCTCAGCGCGACGAGTATTTGCAGCAGGATAAAGAAAAACGATCCCCCATCGAAATATCGCAGGATTGCATACGCAAACATACACACGTTGCCAACGGCAAAGAGCTGGTTCTTCCGAGACATCGCAGGGTGTCCCGTCATCGCAACCGGCCAAGCAGCACCAATGATCAGGATGATGGAACCGAGGATGCCTGTGAGGAAAAGAGGATCAATCATTATGCAATGACTTCGCACCCTTCCGGAGTGATGTAGAGCGTATGCTCGAAGTGCGCCGAGAGAGAGCCGTCTTTTGTGCTGATAGTCCAGTTGTCATCGCTTTCTTTGATACCGTCTTTCCCCGTGCACACGATCGGCTCGACGGCTATGAGTGTTCCTGCCGGCAACTTCGGGCCCTGCCCTGCAGTTCCGAAGTTTGGAACATCGGGAAACTGATGCAGCGTGTTCCCAAGCCCATGACCCGTGAGTGCGCGAACGATGCTGCAGCCTTTGCTCTCGACGAACTTCTGGAT
>CAYGDT010000009.1:0-8244 GCA_964348745.1 uncultured Candidatus Peribacteria bacterium | reverse complement strand
CTTCTGGATTGCGGAAGAAATATCGCCGACTTTCACGCCGGCTTTGATCATGGAAACAGCATGCTCAAGCGCCGATTCGGTAACCTGCAGTAAGTGGAACGCTTCGCTGGAGATTGTTCCGACCGGAAAGGTTCGGCAGGAATCGGTGTAGAGACTTTTATAGAGCACGCCGCAATCGACCGAGATGATATCCCCTTCGAGGAGCTTTCTGTTACTCGGCAGTCCGTGGACGCACTGCTCGTTGATGGAGGTGCAAAGCGTCGACGGGTAACCGTGGTATCCCATGAACGCGGGTGTGGCGCCTTCGTGCTTGCGAATGAACTCCTCGGCAGCGCGATCAAGCTCTTTGGTGGTGATACCGGGCGTCACGAGCGAGCCTATGTAGGTAAGACACTCCGAAAGAATCTTCCCCGCGTGGCGGAGAGACTCGAGTTCGTCGGGGGAGAAGGTTTGGAAGCTACTCATATACATAGTGTACGTTACTTCGTTAATTCGTTAATTCGAATCAACGAGTTAACGAATTAACTAGTACTAGGTGAAATTACAGCCTGTCTCATCCGTTCATAGATTTCCTCAACCCCTCCGTTTCCATCAATCTCCACCACTTTTCCTTCCGCTGCATACTTTGCAATAACGGGCTTGGTTTTCTCCTCAAAGAGTTCCATGCGCCGCAGGACTTTCTGCTCATCGGCGTCATCGGCGCGTCCTTCGATCTTCGCACGGCCACGGATGCGTTCCAGCGCCTCCTCTTTGCTCAGCGTGATGTGTACGCAGATGAAATCCCGCCCCGCTTCGGCGAGGATCGTATCGAACGCATGCATCTGATCAATGTCGCGCGGAATACCATCAAAGAGAATCTGCCGATCTTTCGGCACTGCGTCCACGGCTTCTTTCACGACCTTTATGATGATTGTAAAAGGAACGAGTTCGCCGTTATCGATGTAGCTTTTCACCTCCTTCCCAAGCTCCGATCCGGATGCCGTGATCTTGCGGAGTTCGCCTCCCGCCTCAAAAATGTAGTAGCCGAATTCTTCCGCCAGGCGCTTTGCCTGCGTTCCTTTGCCTGATCCCTGTATTCCAAAGAAAACTAGATCCATAAAGCAAGAGAAGTACTGAGCCTTGCCTGCCGGCCGTAGCCCCGCCAGAGGCGGGCGAAGGCTGGGATACCGAAGAAGACTACATCCATTGCGAAAAGTATGCCTCTCGCCACATAGAAAAACAAAGGTAATTCTGGTACAATGATATGATATGGCAGAATACGAAAATCCCTACATGTCACCACGTACTGGTCTGGAAAGCGAACAAGCTATCCCTATCCGACAGATTGAACATATAAAATTGCCTAGAGATATGAGAGTAGGAAGGGAGTTGGACGGAATTACAATTTCAATCATTGATCCTCGAGGAGAATATGAATTCCAAGACTGGTGTGTCCCGAGTTTTTTGACAGCTGGATACTACAGCATGATCACAGCTCCCAAAGAAATAGCAGAAACACTTACAAAAGACCCGAACATATTTTGGGCAAACTTGGGTGCTATTACCCAAAGTGCAGAGGGTTTTTCTACAACAATAGGCAGATTACGGGTGAAGATTTCATGTTCTCGCAAGAACGCAATAGTAATTCGATATGTGGATGAATCCATACTCGAAGCGTTGGGGCATTCCTTATATGATTACGGCAGGAAATTTCGAAGTGCTTGTAGTTGGATAATGCCGAAAAAGTAGTTACCGCTGACCTAAACACTTAAGAAGACTAGATGCATGCAGAAAGTATGCTTTCCTTCCTAAAAAAAGAAACAGAATTTATGATCATACTCAGATCAATACTATTCCGCGTTTCGTGAAATATACAGTACTAACACAGTAGGTAAATTATATTCATAGGCTATAAATGAAACCAGAAACATAAATTGTTGATCTTGCATTGTGGCAAAAGCATCGGAGCCAATAATCTTTGTAAGAGCATCAATCAGACGAAGCCGCAATTGAAGACCCATGACTCGCATTTGCGCTTCCAGTTCACTGATAGAAGTTTGTAACATGCAATCGCTCGCAATATGTTGTTCTCCGACTGCATCTCTATCGATTGCTTTACCTGCTCTCAATGCATCGAAAATCTGTCTGCCCACATCAGCCATAACTCCATAGTGGGATTGTCTTAGTTGTTCATGCTGTCGTGCCAATAGTACTAATTCATTTAAACCGGAAAATCCTGTAACTGCATCCTCAAAGGAAGATAGATGGCTCTGACAGTCCATAAGTAGATCGGTCATTGTTACCGGTGTCGCTCCATCTGCCGGTGCCGGTGTTGCCTCTGCTGAATTCGGTTCTACTGCCATACATGGAATTTGGAAATGGAAGAAATACTCTCACAATAGACACGACTTTCAAACGAAATTATTGGCTTATTTAACATACACAACCCTTCGACTACCTGCTTTGCCGGCAGGCAGGCGCTCAAGGCAACAGATGTCGCTTACACCAACTTCTCATAATCATGCGCAAGTAACTGCGCATTGATCTGGCGAATGAGTTCCATGACCACGCCGACGACGATGATCAGTCCCGAACCGGAGATGATGAGGTCTTGAGAACTCAAGGTTGAGTACTTGGTGAAGATCAACGGAACGATAGCAACGATGCCGAGGAACGTGCCGCCCCAGAGGTTCAAGCGCGAGCTGACTTTTGTCAGGAGTTCTGCCGTCTGTTTACCCGGACGCACACCCGGAACGAACCCTCCGCGTTTCTGGATGTTTTCAGCGACATCCTGCGGCTTAAACGTGACCGAGACGTAGAAATACGTAAAGGCCATCACGAGCAGGAAATAGAGTGCGATATAGAGGATCGAGGGGTTATTGGGGTTGATATACTGGTTGATGAACCCGGCGACGCTCTGCAACGCAGGACGCGTGGCAGTCGCCATGAATTGCGCAATGATCGCGGGGAGCGTGATGAGGGAGATCGCGAAGATAATCGGGATCATGCCCGCCTGATTGAGGCGTATGGGGATATTGCCTTGGACACCGCGGCCTGCCCCTTGGTTTGCATAGGTAATGGGGATCAATCGATGTGCATCGGTAAAGAGCACGACGGCAACAAGCGTGGAGAGTGACACCATTGCAAATAGGAAGAAAGCCGCCTGTTTCCCCTGCCCGGCAAGAAACATCGCCGAGATGGTTGTCGGCATACTCGAAACGATGCCGATGAAGATGATCAGAGAAATTCCGTTGCCGATTCCTTTTTCGGTGATGAGTTCCCCGAGCCACATCAGGAAGACCGAACCCGTTGTGACGTAGAGCATGGGAAGCAATACACCCGGGAACGAGAGATCCACAAGTTGCGCTCCTCCGGTGCTGAGCAGTATGAGAAAGCCGTAGCTCTGTACGAACGCAAGCGGCAATGATGCCCAGCGTGTATACCTGTTCAGCGTCTGCTGCCCCTGCGCGCCTTCTTTACTGAGAGCTTCCAACTTGGGGAAGATGACGGTGCACAGCTGAACGATAATCGATGCATTGATGTAGGGCGAGAGACCCAGAAGTACGACGGAGAATTGATCGATCGCGCCTCCCGTTAACGCCGCAAATACGCCAACGACGCCGCCGGTGGAATTGGAATCAAGAAACGTGCTCAGCGCGAATGGGTCGGTGCCCGGCACCGCAATGTGCGCAACGATTCGATAGACCAACAATAGTCCGACCGTTATGAAGATACGTTTGCGGAGTTCCGGGCTGTGCCAAAGTTGTCGAAGGTAGGTGAACACTTACAATTGAAAATTGAAAATTGAAAATTGAAAATTACATTGCATGCCTACTACGGACGAACAAGATCTACAATCCATATGTATTATTGCAAAAGGGTAACTGTTCCGCCAGCCTTCTGCACTGCTGCGACGGCAGACGTACTCGCGGCGTGCACCGTCAGGTTGAATTTCTTTTTGACGTCACCGCGAGCGAGCAACTTGAGTCGCTTGCTTGTACGCACGAGCTTAGCTTTTTTGAGAGCGGAGATATCGTAAGTTCCGGCTTCCAACACCGCTTCAAGATCACCGACATTCACCACTTCGTACTCCTCGCGACCGGGGCGGGTGAATCCCCCGAGTTTCGGCTGACGACGAACAAGGGGCGTCTGCCCTCCTTCGAAACCGAATCGGCGTCCTTTTCCCGCGCGCGCAGCCTGTCCTTTCGTTCCGCGACCGGCAGTCGTACCACGCCCTGATCCGCTTCCGCGGCCGATGCGCCTCGTGTCCTTACGAGAACCCGGTGCAGGCTTTAGTGTATGTAACATAGCCGACGTATGGTAGGGGACGAAAATAGGGGCGTAAAGGGGATTATGAATGATTATTAGAGGATGAAGTCGGGAAGGTCGGGCTTCAAAAACCTCCTTAAATCTGCTAAAATAGTAAGATTTACGCTATCATGAGGAAATTTGCACTCTTCACCGGCATGATCGCATTGCTGATCGGCTCCATGATTACAACGCACGCCCAGACGATTGTCACCTACGTGCAGCGTGCGGAAGCGGCGATGATTCTCCTGCAATACACTGCCACAAATGTTGATCTGCGTGACACGTCGGGAGAACCGTATCCTGATCTGGAAGATGGAATGTGGTACGTACCCTATGTGCGCAAAGCGCTGGCAACCGGTCTGTTAATGACCGAGAAAACCACCGGACTCGTGCACCCCCAGCAATCGGTGAGTCGAGCGGAATTTTTGATGATGATGACAAAAGTATTCGGGCTGACAACGAACATACCATATCAATATGTGGATGTCCCCGTGGATTCAACTGCCGCGCGCGTTGCCGGTCTCGCATGGCGCTACGCCCTCTTCCCGGAAGACACGCACCCCGATCATCTACAACCGAGTCT
Source organism: uncultured Candidatus Peribacteria bacterium (assembly GCA_964348745.1). Taxonomy (GTDB): domain Bacteria; phylum Patescibacteriota; class Gracilibacteria; order Peribacterales; family Peribacteraceae; genus CAYGDT01. The sequence continues at coordinate 3,371 of CAYGDT010000009.1, read as the reverse complement.
TCGCATTACCCATCAGGAAGCAAACACCGCGATAGTAAAACTGATGAAGGCTGAACCGTCGTTGCAGCCGCACGTTGGCATGTTTCCGATCAGAGCATCGGATATCCCAACACCCCTCACCGGCAAAGCCGAAGATTCCCTGCACAGCGGCGCAGGCACTCAAACGACTTTGCAAGCAGTTGTAAACGCCATCAGTCCGCTCACGGTGAAAGAAGCCGTGCTCGCACTCCTGCGCTCTCGGGTAACCATCGCCGATCAGACGCGCAATGATATGATCGCTGCTCTCAATGACTACCGCGCGCAGTACAAACTTGCACCGCTTACCAGCAATGCGTATCTGGAGCTTGCGGCTCAAAGACATGCGCACGATATGTCGACCCGCGGATACTTCAGTCACTTTACGCCGGAGGGTCGCAGCTACATCGATCGCATCCGCTCCGGTGGATACCTCGACGTTCATCCGGATTCCTGTACCTGCTCGCAACAGTTTAACTTGGGAGAAGGAAGCGAAACGCAAGGTCCGGATTACTTGATTACCGGAACACAGCAATGCGGATGCCAGCCGGTATTTGCATTGGGAGAAAATCTCGCCAAAGGCCAGCTCACCGTCGAACAGGTGATGAAAGACTGGATCAACTCTCCGCACCATCGCGACAACCTCTTGCGCCCGGAATTTACGGAAATCGGGATCGGGCTGTATAACGACCTCTGGGTTCAAGACTTTGGGAAGGTGACGTATCAGTAGAGAGATGAGGAAACACCTACAACGCCGCAAACGTCCTCCCAAACTCCTCAGCGGCTTCCGGACCGTTTCCTGTAACGATGTTGCCGTCGACCGTCACACGTTCGCCCGTATAGGTCGCACCGTATTGCTCGAGCAAAGCAATCTGCTCTCCTCCAGCATCCCAGACAGTGGCCCGCTTACCATTGAGTACACGGGCTTTGGCGAGAATGATAGGCGCAATGCAGATTGCACCGAGCGGCATATTCGCACGGTATGCTTCATTGGCAATTTTGAGAGCGACAGGATCTTCCGCAAGTGCCCCTGCCCCTGGACCTCCGATGAACGCGATGCGATTGTACTGCGAAATATCGATGTCCTGCAGCGCAACGGAAGCCTCCTGTGTTCCCCCAAATTTTCCAAAGCAGGTGCCTGTTTCCTGCGCCGCTATGACGATTGCAAACCCCGCCTCTGCCAATCCTTTTTTTGTACCGGCAAACTCCAGATCCTGATACCCCTTCCGCGCGAGAATAATCAGTGCTGTTGCCATGGAACAATTATACCACTCCTTTCCTAGCCCTTGCCCTATCCCATGCCCTACCCGATCAAATTCCCTTCTCGGTCGATATCGCTCTGGCTGACCTCCGTGACTTCCATCGCCTGTAGTTCCGGTGTCTGTGCCAGCCCCAGTTCTTTGTTGGACTTCTCGGAGAATTTTTTAACAGCACCAGCACCGACATCATCAAGGCTCTCGCCGACAATCTGCATCTGCGCACCTTTCAGCAGCTGCAAAGCCTCCATGACGCACTGTGCGTTGACCAACTTGTTACTCGAACCGTAGCGCTTGGAAAGAACGTTTCGCACGCCGGCGTGCTCCAGAATAACGCGCAACGCTCCGCCTGCCAGTATACCCGTTCCTTCGTATGCCGGCATGAGACGGATGCGAGCCGCTTTAAATTTATGATTGACCTCGTGCGGGATTGTTCCGTTTTTGAGCGGAATCTTAACCATGTTTCTCTTGGCGGCTTTTGCAGCTTTCTGAACGGCAGACTGTACTTCGTTTGCCTTGCCGGTTCCGAGCCCGACGCGTCCTTTTTTGTCTCCAACGACAACGACGGCCCTAAATCGCATACGGCGTCCGCCGGCTACCACGCGCGTCACACGATCAACCGAGAGAGTCGCCTCTTCGAATTCACTGGGCTCCCTGCGGGCCTTGCGGTCGCGTTGCTTGCGGTCTGGTCTGGCGGTCTTTGCAGTCATTGAGGAATGGAAAATTGAAAATTAAAAATTGAAAATCAGAAAGTAAGTCCCCCTTCGCGGGCGGCGTCGGCGAGTATTTGGATACGACCGTGGTACGCGTACGCATTGCGATCAAACACCACACTCGTGATCTTTGCTTCTTTCGCTTTCTTGGCAATCGCTTCGCCGATCTTCTTGGCTCCCGCGGCATTAGGTTTTGCTTTCAGCGTCTTTGTGGTGACTGCTGCGAGCGTTTTTCCGGAGTCGTCGTCGATCAGCTGTACTGAAATATGCAGCAACGAACGGTGCACGGTAAGGCGCGGACGCGCAGCGGTTCCGCGTACATGCGCGCGAATTCTGCGCTTTCTTGCCAGCCGATTGATAATCTTGCGTTGAAGTTTCATGAGAGTACGGGGGATCATCCGGCGGCGGAGCCCGCGGCTTTACCTGCCTTGCGGATAATAATTTCATCGATGTATTTCACGCCTTTGCCTTTGTACGGCTCGGGCGGACGGAATGCACGGATGTCAGCTGCAACCTGCCCAACAACCCCTTTATCGATACCGCGGATGATAAGCACGCTCTTATTCTTTTCATCCTGACTGATTTCGATTCCGGCAGGAGCGACGTATTCAATCGGGTGGCTGTGTCCGAGGTTAAGCGTCACACTCTTGCCTTTGGCTGCTGCTTTGTATCCCACGCCGATGATCTCCAATTTTTTCTCGTATCCTTGGCTGACACCGATGATCATATTGTTAACCAGCTGGCGTGTAAGACCATGGCGGGCGCTGGACTGCGCCGTGTCATCCTTGCGTTCACAAATCACCTCTCCATCCACGATCTTCACGGTAATTTCGGGCAAGTGAACATAGGAGAGTTCCCCTTTAGGCCCCTTCACATGTATGGCAGCACCCTTGACCTCGACGGTCACGCCGTTTGGAATCGCCACTGGTTTTCTTCCGATGCGAGACATTGAACTAGAGTGGATAGAGGATAGTGGATAAAGGAGAGAGCAAATTTAAGAAACAGTACAGAGAACTTCGCCACCGACCTTCTTCTCGCGTGCTTGCTTGTCGGTCAAAAGCCCCTGACTCGTCGTCAAAACGGCTATGCCATAACCGCTGAGTACGGGACGCAACTCGGAGAAACTTGTGTAGGCGCGGCGACCCGGTTTACTGATACGCTGAAGTGTAAGCACACCTTTGTCTTCGTGGAATGTTACCTCCAACTGTTGCTTTGGAGCATCGCCGATAATCTCCACGCCCGCAATCCATCCTTCTTTTTTCAAGAGATCGAGAAGCTGCTTTTTAAACTTACTGAACGGCGCGGTGCAGCTAGCGTGATTTGCCTTCTGCGCATTACGCATGCGGGTGAGAAGATCGCCGATGGGGTCTGTGACGTAGGTCATTAT
>CAYGDT010000008.1:3372-25518 GCA_964348745.1 uncultured Candidatus Peribacteria bacterium | reverse complement strand
TCAGCTTAGAATAGTCGGCACTACGGCGTGCAGGCACGGGGGGTGTTGCGGCAAGTGGAGGGGCGATTGGCGGCGGTGGGTTTTTCTTTTGTTCTTTCTTTTGGGCGGCAGCCAAAAGAAAGAACATCCTCAAAGGATCTTCAAAAATTCATCAAACAAATACGCAGCATCCTCCGGTCCGGGAGTCGCCTCCGGATGAAACTGCACGGAAAAGAATTTTCCTGATTCATGGCGGATACCTTCTACTGTTCCATCGTTGGCATTGGTCCACCAGACTTTCCACCCAACGGGGAGTGACTTTTCATCGACGGCAAAGCCGTGATTTTGAGAAGTGATGATGCAATGATCTTCCTTTCCTTTTTCCTGCCCCTCCGGGGCAGGTCCACGTGCCATTGGCACGTGGCTACTATGTTCGATACACGGTTGATTCACGCCGCGGTGGCCGTACTTAAGCTTGTAGGTATCCCCGCCGATTGCCAGAGCCATAAGCTGAGTGCCTAAGCAGATACCGAACGTCGGCGTCCCCTTCTCAATGGCAAAACGGATACTATCGATGGTCGCCGTACACATCTTCGGGTCGCCCGGCCCGTTGCTGATAAACACTCCGTCGTACTGCAAATCGGAGGTTTTCAGATCGTAGTCCCACGGAACACGATGCACCGTGACTCCCCTCTTGAGCCATGAACGAAGGATATTGTTTTTGATGCCACAGTCGTAGCAGAGAATGGTAAGCGGTGATTGGGGATCGGGAATCGGTCTGTAGGTGACAGGTTCTTTGCAACTGACTTCAGCGACTAGATTCCGAAAATTTGGATCTTGAATTGGTGATTGGTGATTGGTGATTGGTTTACCCTGAGCTTGTCGAATGGGTGATTCATCGCAGATGATTCGCCCCAGCATGACGCCATGTTCCCGAAGCTTCTTCGTCAGTGCACGCGTATCGATACCGGTAATCCCGGGGATCTTGTGGTGCTCCATCCAGTTTTGTAATGAACTGACCGCCGTGTGGTGACTGAAGTCGTCGCTCACTTGCGCAACGACGATCCCGCGGACGTGGATCGCTTCGCTCTCGAAGTTCTTGGAAAACCCCCCGCCTACGATCTCGTCTCCGCTCGAGCTTCCACCCTTCGCCTCAGGGCTTCGGGGGACAAGTCGGCGGGCAGGCCACTGATCTTTTTCGCTGGAGGGAACACCGTAGTTGCCGATCAGCGGATACGTAAACGTTAAAATCTGCCCGCGGTAACTTGGGTCGGTCATGCTTTCTGGGTACCCCGCCATTCCGGTGTTGAAAACAACTTCGCCGTCACAATCAACTGCGGCACCGAAGGATTTCCCTTCAAAGGTGGTGCCATCGCTGAGGATCAATTGTGCCATTTTATTGTTTAAACACTGGTCCCGCCTGCCCGACCGAAGTTCGACTGAACGAAGTGAAGGAGAACGAAGGCGGGTCGCTATAAGATCAATGTGGCCATGTCCGCAAGACTCTAATCATTAATAGCTCAGTTGTCCACCGTGTGCCACCTGCCCGTCCGTAGTCCCGCAGTCGCGGGACGAAGGCGGGTCGCTGAGAATCAATTGTGCCATTACTTCTGGAGCTTGGAACGTAATGCTAACAATTGCGTTTTAAGCTGCGGGAGATCTTCTTTGCTAGTCATCCATAACACATCTTCCTTCACGCCGAAATATTCATGAATCAAGCGATTACGCATACCCATAATACTCAACCATGGTATATCTTTGCACTGCTCCTTTGTCGCATCTGAAACGCGATAAGCGGCCTCCCCTATAATTACGCAATGCCGAATAAGTGCTTCCGTGAGCATCGGCACCGTTTGAAGATCCGCAGGAAATTTACCATCGATATACTGTTCGACCTTTTCGATCGACTCCAGCATATGTCCGATGTAGTCGGTATCACGAAGTTTCATACACGGTTTGAGCCTGCTTGAGGACTTGTGGGCGAATAAAGTGGCTTAATTCTTCCGGAGTACGCAGATCTATTTTCCTTTGAAAGCGCTTCTGCAGACCCTGTTCACACCGCGCGAGCGTGAAGAATCCAACAGGAAAGGCAAGGTCGATGAGAAGATCGATGTCACTATCTGGCTTTGCCGTGCCATCGAGCGTAGACCCAAAGACTCTTAGTCGTGCGATACACTCTCTGTCTTCCTGAGGCAAATCGTCCACTGCCTGCTGAATTGCCATTCTGATGTCTGCGATTGTCATGTCGATTTGCATACTATGGGAAAGACGACGTTTTGAAAAGAGGCAAGGATTTTTGATCTCCTGTCATATTGAAAGGAAATGCTAGTATTGACTTTTACTGTAATTGTGTTATCATAACTACCAGAATCGCGCTCATTCTCACCATCGCGTTTTCATGCACATACCATGAAAATATGAACCCCACGAATGCAGGTTCTGTTTGACCTGCCCCACCAAATCGTCGCTTTTGCTTCGACTTTGGACAGGTCGGAGCTTGCAAAGCGTGGGGGGACATACTTTTCCGTGTCAGAAATGTAAAGGAGCGCATCATGCGCAATCGCATCGTGTTGTTATTGTTGGCCATAGCGGCAGTCAGTTCGACAAATGCTTTCGGCCAGAAAAAGAAGGACAAGACATTGAGGGTTGTGATCGGCCAACCAATTGTCGACGTAAGTTGGAATGGTCCTGGAACTAGTGACGGAGCCAACTTTCGATTCGGAACGGATCGAAATGGGAATCTCACGCCACCGACTGAATTTTCGCTGGACCCAGCTAGCCCAACCTTTTCGACGGATTTCCAAACCGGCGTCACAGCCGCACTGGCAACCAACAAAGAAGGATATGGTGTGGTAAAAGACAGCGTTGGGAAAATGGCGAAGTACTATGCAAAGAGCCACACCAACCACGTCGAAAGCCGATACAACATAAGCCGCTCAGAAACAGAGCCACAAGAGCACATCGTCGTTCACTGCGGAGTTGCAGGAAACTACAATTGTTCCTGTGGAACAGCAAGAACGGTTTACGGTTCCAGCTCTGGACTACGATACTACTGCCCAACGCAACGGCGTTGGGTTAGCAGTACTAGCTCGAGCTGGGACTGGGGCTGCTACGAGCCCCGCCATTAATGCCTCCAGAATGCTTCCGACGCGGGAATTTGTCCCCCTCGCGTCACCAAAATATATTCTTAAGTACATAAATTTGATCCTGATTTGGCAATTTGGATGTAATTTATGTATTTACATATAATAAAAACATTGTATAATTAATATTAGGTTACTGTTCATTCTCATGCTAAGTCGATGGACCTGCGTAGGGTCTGTGACTTAAACGGCTCTCTCAAGAAAAGAAAGTGTAGGTGTACCCATGACACGATGGATGAAAGTTTTTTTGACTACGTTTGCGATTCTCGCAGTGCTCACCCTCATCGTCCAAATCCTCAGCATTAGCATTGGAGGCAGAGATTTTTGGCAATACTGGTATCACCCCGCCTGGGTGAAAATTGTCATTGGCTGGTTTCTCGCCAGCGCAGTGATTACGATCGGTGTTGAAATAATTATGGAGGCGAACGACTTGGGGCTGATGACTCCAGTGCCAGTGACGACACCTACCACTATCAACAGAGTGAACCTGCGAAAATTAATAACAGGGCTCGCTTTTTTGATGTTAGGGACACTGGTTTTCGTGATTATGGAAATGCCACACGAGATCATTGCTGGAATGGAGTCCATGGGTAGCGCTCGAACACGAGCATACCTTGAAGGACCGTTGCCAGCAATAGAGACCCCATCGGCTGATCTACCGATGGCTGAGTTCCAGCTCCTCAAAATCGGGGACTTGGATGTCCCGTCCAGCCCTATCGGGGCTGCACCAAACGGCTACATTGTGATCAATGTTGCAGTTAGCAAGGATACCGCAAAAAGCGGCATTCCGATTCCCAAGGATCGGGGATTCAAAGAGTCAAGGGTTTGGTTTCGAAATTCGCAATTTGAAAGCAAAGCTGCGAAGTTTTAGAACAGTAACCTCCGAGACCGGTTGTGCGCATCGCGCATGGCCGGTTTCTTCTACCCAAATATTTACGCCTACACAGGAGGTATTTCCTCGTCAAGGGGTGGAGCGCCAACGGCGTCCTTTTCTGGCTCAATCGGACTATGGTCCGGGGGAATACCTCCATCATCTCCAGGAACAACTCTTGGAGTATCACCGTCTACTGTAGGAAGAGCTTCTGGTACATCAGCTGCTGCATCTGCCGGAAGTGAAGGTACATCAATAGAATCAACACCGGGTACTTTTGTGGCATCGTCTGCGTCGCCCGGAGGTACGCCCGGTGCGTCAACATCGTCTTCAAGTAATGCGGCGCCAGGAGCCAGCGCATCATCACCGAGTGGTACGCCTGGCACATCTGCATCATCGTCCGGCAGGCTGATGGGAGCAGCGTCATCATCAGGCGGATCCGCAGGGGCAGCATCGTCATCAGTTGGCGGGACCACCGGAGCAATGGCATCGTCATCAGGTGGAATAATTGGAACAGCATCGTCATCATCAAGAGGCACGTCGGGTGTATCCCCCGTCGGTCGTGCATCCCATCTAATCCACTCCATAACCTTCTCCATGAATCCCGCTGCTTCTGCATCTTCGGCAGCAATAAACTTTGCTGCTTCTATGCCTCCTTCCATGTAGAAGACATGGTTCATGGGGTACCCAGCAGTGGGGACTCCGAGACTTGTATCCTCTTTGAGAAAGCGAATGATGAATGCAAGTTCACGCTTAAGTGTTTCGCGCTCCTTCGAATCGACATCTTTAAACTTCTTGATGACCGGCCAGATATCGGGATACTCTTTTTCGATTTCTTCATCGGTGAGCTTAGTATCACCTTCAAATATTTCAATCGGTATGTTCTCCGCTTTTAGATCTTTCGTCATACCCAAGTCCTCCAGAACTCTTCGGTAGAAGCGATGCGTGACGTACTTATCGGAAATGTATGCAAACCCCGTTCCCTCATCCTCGTTCATACCGGCAGGGATATCGAACGAAATATGTGTCGCGCGAATATCGGCGCCGCGATGCATGAAGAACTTCTGCAACGTGAGGTAGAGGTAGTTCCCCACCTCTTCGTCAGTGGTGGAGCTGCCAAGCTTGTTATAGAAATCATAGTACTCAATAGGAATTGCGGGGATCGGGCCTCTGCTCGCAGGCGGCCTATTGCGCCACATGCGCCACTCGTCATACCACTCCAATGCTTCGATGGTGGGCACCTGTCCGACAAGCGCAAGGCAGAGCTGCTCTTTATCCTGTGTGAGCGTGTCGAACTGTCCCGTTTCTCCCTTGACCTTCCGGTTTTCGATGAGCCAGAAGTTAGCAAGTGTGCGCTCTCTAGGGTCCTTCAGTTTCTCCCGTCCCATAAATGCGTCATACTGCTCGAACGCATAATTCCACCAGGCACGACCTTTGGATTCGTGCTGATAGAGACCGACTGCAGCACCGGCAATCAAGCCAATTTCCCATACTTTAAACTCACCTGCCATCAATTTTTTCATAATTCCGCGAGCGGCGATGATTGCCGTAAGCCACATTAATGAAGAACCGAGAGGATGCGACTGAATGTCTTTCATATATTCCCACGCATTTCCCATGAACGCCTCTGCATTCTGCACGAGGGTGATTTCCTTGCTCATCGTATCCAGTTGGCGATTAGATCCGCCCATAACACCCTCGTAATCCATCAAACTCTGTGTAACAAGCTCAAGCGCGGCTTCGGTGTCGTCTTTTTTCATGAGTTCTTCGGGAGACGGACTTGCTGCGGTGCGCTCGATATCACTGAAGACGAAGTGGTACTCTAATGAATAGAGGAATATGAAATTTGACGTACCGGGCATAGCGGGAAGGTGTTTCTTCAGGAATTCGTAGGCAGCCTTGTGGTTTCTGCGCCATTCCGAAGCGGGTGGTACGAACTCTGGAGACGCAACGTCGGATGGAACTTCGGCGCCAAAAGAATCACGATGGACAGCCATGCGTGCATTGAAGTACGCCTGCCGAACGTGTTCTCCGAGTTCGACACCAAAACGCTTGAGTGCTTCATTGGTGCCAAATCGCATGAGCGACAGGCTGGTGAAGACTGTGGAGACGCGCTCGGGTACTTTTATGTCAGACTTTCCAAGGAGATCTGCTTTGTCTCTATATTTCGTCTTCGTGAAATCATGTATTCCCTGACTGAGCAGCGAAAGGTACTGCTGTTTGGTCAACGTACTGCGAATTTTCGGATCAATCTCATCAGGCTTAAACCGCAACAGAGGGTCTGTACTGCGATCCTCGATGAATTCCATCTCTCTTCCAGGACGACGGATGGTTAATCGCCCCATTTCATCGGTGATTTTCTTTTGTATGTGCCGGTACCACAGCATATTCACCCGTAAACAGAGAGTATTGTCGATCTGCTGGTCTTCTCCCCATTTTCCCTGCTGGTCGTTGATGATTTTCCCATACGCAAGACCTAACCTCCCTTCGTACCCCGGTGCAACCTTATCGTCATCATAGATTGCATCGAGAATGTCTACAGAAAGAAATGACTTAAGGAAGATTCCGAGAGCATTTGGATCCGGATACTTTTTCATGAATTTAAATGGATCATTCGGATCAAGATCCTTCGCTGTGATCGTTGTGTAATCGAGCTTTGAGGCAATAATTCCGCTATCAAGCATACCCTCAAGAAGTAAGGCGATTGCATACGGCCTCTCCGATGATTCGCCAGTGAGTTCCGGAAACTCATCAATCATAATGCCATTGTCATAGAGTTCGAGTGCGCGCTTGAGGTCGGGATTCTTCTCAATGTATTCGTAAGTTTTCACCGCCTCGAACGCACGATCGAGATCATCTGGTCCTGAACCCGTGGCCAGCCTACACAACCGCTTCTCGCGGATGCCATTGTTACGCCGGTAATAGAGGAGGGAGAAATTCATGATGGTTAGACTTTTTTGTTAAGGAACTTCCAAGCCCATTTAACGCCACGGGCCGGGTACGTGAGCGGATTTGCAACATGCCCTTCGCCTGTGAATATGTTCTTGGTACGATTCCATAATCCCGTTTTCCAATACTTATGGTTATCGTTAGCAGTTTTTATCGGGTCGTAGGCACGGTTAATGATTTTTTCGATCGTATCTTTATTCTCACTAATGTAACTGCCTTTGCCATCAAGCAGATACGATTGAATCGCCTGCAGTCTCTCGATTTTCTTCATCCCGGGACGCACGCCGACTTGTTCCAGTTCTGCTTCCGTCGCACCGGAAGCATTCTGGAAACTGAGTTGAGATCTATCGAGAATGGCAGCGTGCAACTTTCGCATCAGTGTCACCATTTCCACGGAATCATTCGGGAGCCTGCGCGGATCGGTCTCCGGCAATTCCATAAGGTATGCCGTGCGGAAGTACGCATCTACGAGGCGTGGCAGTGGAACGCTGCGACTTGCTGCAAGTTCTGCCTGTGCAAGCGTTATGCCGATGCCGCCTCGCTCTGAAAAGAGCGCATTTTTGTACGCACGGAGACTCGGCTTGTATTTAAAGAGTCCCAGTGTGGAGAGGCATCTAAACGATTTATCTTTCCTCCAATCCTTCGTCGCTCCAATATTTCGTTCGCCCCACCAAAATCCCACAGGGGCCTCATTATCACCCTCGAAAGGAAACACCGAATTCGTAAGTTCCTGAATATCGCGTGCCGATTCGGGGGTTTCATCGAGCTGGTTTCGCATGTATTGCAATGTCTTCTCCAGTTGACCATCGCGGATGCCGCGGTTTTCCATCTCGCGGCGGACAATCAGCCATGCGGCTTCCGAACCGTTTGGTTGCCGTTCGGCCTGAGCAATACGAATGCCTTCGGAATTCGTCGCGAGTTCCTGATCATAATGCGCTGTGGATTCTAGAATCTGGCTTTTGTCGTTGTTGATTGCAGGGGTATTATTGAATATTCGTTCAACGGTAGTTGCCATCTGTCCGATATCCAGATTACCTGGTGCAATGATTACAGCTTCAAAGCCTGGACCACCCACCGCAGCCTCATACGGCTGCAATGGTTGTCCTGGTGCTGTCAGCGCAGGTGGCAGAGATGTGGTTCTCCTGATCGCTGCCAATAATTGGCGAACGGAAGCACTAACCCTTATGTTATTGGCGCGCTCATCTTCCAGAACCTTGCGCTGTCGATCGTACAATGTGGCAGCATTTGGACCTCCACCCATAACTAATGCAACAATTGCCGCATCAATAGCGGCAACCGTTCTGGTTGGCATTGTTAGCGTCCTGAGCGAATCCAGTGCAGAACGTAGACCACGCTCTTCAACGAGACGAGTTCTTGCAGTCAGCAGATCGTTGAGTCTTGTATTCTGAATCGCCGTGATTGCCGTCGGATCTCTCTGCAACGCAGAGAACGCAAGCATCAGTTCGCGGTTATCCGCAGCTCCCCTCAGGAGATTATCGATCGGCTGACGTGCAGTGATCGCTTGTGTCAGTGAATGTTTTATGGATGCATATGGCGTTAAAGGTGATCGTGAATTTTGATTGAAAGCTTGGGTGACTGCATGGGTAACATGCGCAGGAAGAACAGGAATAACAGGACCACCTGTAGCTATGTCAATGATCCGAATAAAGTTATTGTTGGCAGGTAGTGCAGTAATTTGAGCCAGCAGTAGCGCATGGCTACGCGTCGACCATTGTGGATTTGCACGTAACATTCCCGGAATGTCGAAAATCAATCTCTGACCGTTTGCGGGGTAGTTTTCTACAACCACCTGACGAATTGGAAGATTTGGATCAATGACGTCTCGGCTTGAACCGAAGAGTTGAATGATATCACCGGCTGTGAGTAGATGGTTCGATGGTAAACCCACAGCAAGAATCCCTGCTTGAGCGAGTGTCCTGTTTTCAAGTCTCTGTCGGATTTGCTGTTCTGATCCCTCTCTCCAGACCGGATGCGTCAGGTCAATAGTAACATCGTGGTTAGCACCACCGATATTTACTACGGGAACATGCCAGTTCCTTGTGCCGTCCGTCGGGCGGATTCTTGCAGGAAGCGTGTTGATAATATTGTCGATATCGCGTCGTTCAATGACACGATTAATAACACGCAAGTACGCTTCTGCATTGGATGCAGCGAGATCTTCCAAGGAACTTGGGATGCTGTTTGGAGGTGTTGCCGGTGTTGAACGCCGGCGCTCAGCAGTCAGGTCGGCCAGTATCTTGGGTTGTAGATTCGCACCCACAAATCCACGGGTTCTCAAAAGAAGATTTACCAAATCTCTAGCTACCCACGCTTCAACCGCAACTTGACCGCCTTCATCGGGAGCATACAACCTTTCGAATCTCGGCAATCTATTTAATCCGAGAGCGAATTCCAGAGCGCTCCACGTCTCGAAAGTACTCTGCCGAATTTGTTCGCCATCTTCCCTATCGAGATTTGGATTTTTGTTTATCATAAATCTTTTTATTATACCAAAATTCCCTTCTTCGCGGAAGGTATGTAGAGATTGCTAAAAGTTAGTAATAGTTTTAAATACTATTTATTCTTGCGCTATATTACGGTGCCGGATTCCTAGGAGTGGTCGGCGGTGTAGTTGTAGGTGTGGTCGGTGTATTCGCAGGGGTGGTCGGTGCATTCGTTGGTCTGCTTGGCGGAGTTGTTGGATTTGCCGGGGTTGCAGAACCGCCAAAGGCTCCTCCAGTTTTCCTATCCGCAGTGACATGTTTCATCATCGATGCCCACATACCAGAACCGTTAGCATGCTCTGTGTTAAACCGCTGGCGCGTCTGGTCTGCCGTAAATCGAACGGGGCTCCTTGCAGTGCTCCACCCGCTCAGAGAGGGTAATACATTGCGTTGACGAGCAGCGGCAGCTTGGTTCGCAGCTTGTTGCTGGGCCGCTGCCTGCTCTTGTGCAATACGACTGCGATCTGCCTGGACTTGCCGCTGACCTGCTTCTAAAGCTGCGCGATCCGCATCTGCTTGAACCTGCGCCGCCTGCTGCTGCGCTAGGATCTGACGTTCACGCTCGGTAATTTGCGCGTTTTGATCTGCAGCCATTTGTGCAACTGCCGCAAGTAATCGCGCCTCAAATTCATGCTGTTGTTCAGGGAGTACATTTGCAGTGGCTTCGGGTGGGGGTGTCTCTGCTGCAGGTGGAGCATCTGGACCTTGCGCTGCTGGAGTTTGCGCATCACCGCGCCTGCGCCTGCGCCGCCCGCGATGAAAGTGCACATGCACATGCTGCCCTCCAGGTATCTGAGCCGTACTCGTTACTACATTTTGCACACCACCAGTATCAGAAGTGTCTTGCGGAGCAGCTGTTTGCGCTACGACTGGTTGTGATTCTGCTGCAGGCGCAGGCTGTTCTAATTCAACATCATTTGCTGCATTCGGATCTACAGAATCACGTTCTGATTGATGAACTGTACTCACAACGTCAGTATTTGGATCACCTGCTTCGTTCGCATGTGGAGAGGGATCGGCATTCGTGCCGTCGACTTGAGGATTTACATTCGTACTTACCTCATCAATTTTTTTCTTGATCGCTCTTACAGCCCCCGCGCCGTGGTGCTTTTGCATTTCTTCCAGAGAAGAATCGAGAGCAAAAAGCTTAAGGCGAAGAAGTACTTCATCTTGAATCGGTTCACTTACTTTTGTGGCATTCTCTTTTGCCAAACCGTAATGTTTCGCAGCCGCAAGAAGATAGTCTGTTGCCCCGACCAGTTCTCCTCCACCCGAAGTAGTAATGATAAAAGGCATCATGGTAGTTAGTCTGTCTTTCTGTTTTTTACCAATTGAAAGCATATGCACAGGACAGTGCTCTCCTTGCACTGCAAACGCTTTAAGATCAGCTTTTACATGACTCTTGCTATTAAAATACTCTTTAAAATTCCCAATGAACACACGCTCATGATCAGCAAATGTATCGAGTACATCATGCCGAACTGCTGATGCGATTTGTTTAGCATCATTTTCATCGAGCACTTCTTTTGAGTCTTCTCGTTGATCTATGGGATCATTCGATTCATCAGTAATGCCTGATTCATTTTTTCTTTTTCTTTTAGCCATCTTAAATACATTATACTATATTTACGTACTTGTTACAATATCTTCTTTCCAGCTAGAATTAGCCATTAACGCAATACATCAACACTATTTTGAAGAGCTTTCCACATCCATCGTTTTCACCCCTTGCTGTACGCCTTCCCTCGAAACTGGACTTTGTGAATGCTATGGACACTCGGGGCAATACGAATGAAGATGATACGCACTGTACCAACACGGCAGCGGAACCAATTCTTCTTCCCTGCCATAGGGATGATATCCAAGCCTTTCAGATCATTGTTTTGTATCGAAATGATCGCACTGCGAACAGATGCTTGTAATTTGGGTGTGAGCTTCCTGAGAAATTTTTTAATGTGATCCACTTGTCTTCTTGGCACGTTTTTCCGATGCAATTTCCCGCATGGCATCATCCATCATGGATGCCAACCGACCCGGTTCAATGCCCATTGGGAAGCGTAACTCGCATGTCCCGTCTTCAGCTTCGTAGTACTCCGTATCCACAATCGGCATGATCACGAGATATCCCTTCTCATTTTCTTTCGCCAAAAAATGCTTTGTTCCATAGCGTTCACGCCACTCTTTTGGCAGCGTCACCGCTCCGTTTTCCCAGAGACTCAGGGTTTCAGAAATCATAAGGATTATGAGGAATACTAGTATAATATAGAATACTAATTTCTGAAAATCAAGTGTGTCTACAGCAGCTTTCTGCCTGCGAGCACGATCCACAGAACCGACTGGCCAAAGAGCAGTATCCACGGCAGTCCCCTGCCCGCAGCATCGTCTGGCGATCTTGATGCTGCATATTCCTCTCGCTGCGAAAGCAGCGAAATCTGTTCGTAGACTTCGGGGAGCGGTGAAAGCCTTTCTGCCTCTGCCGAAGCGGATGCCGACGCACCGGCATTTACGTAGCGAATAGGAAGCAGATCGACGAGGTTGCGACTGGATGAAGATGCAGAGGAAACAGAGGATGCAGAGGAGACACCAGCCTTCGCTCCTTCCACCGACGCCAAGGCTTTGGCGTACAAGGATGGAGCTTCGGCCGGCAGGGAGGAGGCAGAAGAAGTAGAGGCAATAGAAGAAATTGAAGAGGTCATCCTCTGACTCTTTTGCATCTTCTGCATCGTCTCCTTCTTCTGCAACACCACTACATCTATCGTCCTCAAAATCTCGCTTCCACACTTCGTCGTCACTGTCAGTACGACAGGATGCACACCAAGCGTGTCCCACGTATGCGACGGCGGGTTACATTTGTCGGATACCGTCGAATCGTGAAAATCCCAATGACATGCGGTATCGTTTAAGGAGCCTGCATCCACCAGCGCTTGCAAATTAACGGTCGTTTTGACGTAGTCTGTCGTACGTCCGGCCTGCACAGCTATGCGTGGATCAAGAGCTATTTGGAAATTTTGCGATCTCGGAGTCGGCACACAAAAGAGTTCGCGCGATCCATCGATGGATCGCCCCATGCTGATTTCCCGCCCCGTGATACTCAGGGGCAGCCGATCGATTTCCGCACCGTTAGCGCTGAGCGTAATCACTTCGTCTCCACTCAGTGCGATACCGGTCTGGTAGTGGAAAAAAACGGCGTACTCTCCCGGAGCAAGCACGTAACCGTCTGCTGAACGCGCCTCGATCGTGTAGGAATTCGCTCCGTCACTTAGCACCCACCCGACGATATTTTGTGGCTCAGATCCTAAGTTACCGACTTCAATCCACTCGTAATCAGACCCGTCATCGGGGTCGGCGAGGACTTCGGTGATGATGACGGAGGAAATAGAGGCAATAGAAGAAATAGAAGACGATGAAAAACTGCTGGAACCCTCTATTTCCTCTATTGCCTCTGACTCATCCTGTCGCTCACGTCCCGGCGTCCCATACACCTCTACGCCGTCATCAAAACCGATCGATACCGTCGCGGTGATCCAATTATCCGGATCATCGCCGGGAGCTGCGGGATCAATGCGCTCCATGCTCGCATGAGGTGCAGTACTGCCGGCAAAGGGTGCGCCGATGCCGTCATCGACGATATCGACCACATTGCCATCGGGATCAACCAGTTGGAGGTAGAGTTTACTATTTGCCAGGCTGACTGCCGTATCAATGATATCGGGGGCAACCGAGAGCGCCGATGCATCGGTATCGTAGTTACTGATCAGAAGATACCCTCTGGGCCCGATGATCGAATCTTCCGGAAATGTGATGAAGACTACGTCGCTCCCATCGGAACCCCTCCGAATGATCTGCCATCCTGCGAGCGATATTTGTGCCTCATTGGTATTGAAGAGCTCAAGGTATTCGTCTGCCGTAGAAAGCGGCGTACCTGCCCAGAGCACCTCTGAAAACACGACGGAAGCCGCGAGCGCCGGATACGGGATCGCAGCCAATGCCAACAGGAAGAGTATTCGCATGGCAGGACATTGCAGCAGAAAAATGCTGCTGAGGAAGCATGCGATTGTGGCTTTAAAAAGGGCTATTGATTTTTTGCGCTTTGATGAGCCATGCAATCAGTTCCACGCACGCTTGGAACGCCTCTCGAGTACAACCAGATCGTCTCCATCAGCGAAATTGTATGTTTGAGGCCGCCGTAGTCCCGCAGGCGCGGGACGAAGGCGGACGAGTTTAATAATAAAAGAAAGAACAATACTTCTCGCACCATGCTCTATCATCTGCTATGCTGTTTTCAGACAGCTTCTGTCACTCTCCATTCAGTCAAGACTCACGGAAAAGGTTCTCCATCTGCTTTGATTCCAAACGTCCCAAACGACGCATGAAACAGCATTGCATACAGCATCGCGGAGACCCTGTCTGCCTAGCAGCGGACACGAAAACGACACGGGAGTGGCGGAAGTACTTCTAGTACTCCCCCTTAAGTCATATGAACACCGCCTATACAATCGTCTTTCTCGGCGTACTCGCCGGAGCATTGCTTGGACTTACCGTTGGATATTTCTGGTTTTCCAAAGGTAAAAAATTAAGCGATGCATTGCAGACGCAGATCAATGAAAAGGAAAAAGAGCTGCGCAATGTCGAGCAGAAAATTTCAGAAGGCAGAAACCAGATCCGCTCAGCGGAAGCCGAAGCCCGCGCGACAACCAAAGAGATCATCAGCGAAGCGAAACTGCAGGCCGCTGAAATGGAAAGTAAGTTAGAACAGCACCAAGCACGCCTTGAGGAAAAAGAGAAACAACTCGATGAAAAAGTGCACGAAGTGGAACGCCAGCGCACGTCCGTTGCCAAGCAGCAAGACGACGTGAAATCCCTCAAAGAAGAACTGACCGATGCAGCCGCGAAGCACCGCGAAGCGTTGGAAAGCGTTGCCAAACTTTCTCAAGAGGAAGCCAAAGATCAGCTTACCAAGGAAGTGGAATCCGAGTTCTCGACCTTCTTTGCAGGACAAGTGAAACTCAAGCGGCGCGAAATGGAAGGACAATACGAAGAGGACGCCAAGAACATTCTCGCTGAGGCCATGCAACGCTACGCGTCCGAAGTCGCAACGGAATCGACTTCCACGATCGTGCAGTTGCCGAGTGACGACGTGAAAGGAAAGATCATCGGAAAGGAAGGTCGCAACATTTCGGCGTTCGAAGCAGCGACCGGTGTGGATATCATCATTGACGACACTCCTGAAGCGATCGTGATCTCCGGTTACGATCTTGCACGGCGGTACGTTGCGAAACTCGCGATGGAGAAACTCCTCAAAGACGGGCGTATCCAACCGGCGCGTATAGAGGAGGTTGTTGAGAAGATGAAAAAGGAGGTCGGAAAAATGATGTCCGAGTTCGGCAAGCGTGCAACGGAAGAATTGGGTATTACGGGGTATCCGCCGGAACTGCTGAAGATCATCGGACGCCTGCGTTTCCGCACCAGTTACGGCCAGAACATTCTCAAGAACTCCGTGGAAATGGCACAGATCGGCCGCATGATGGCGGAGGAGATCGGCGCAGACACACAGATTGTCGTAGAAGGGTGTCTCCTGCACGATATCGGCAAAGCGCTCGACCACGAAGTGGCAGGTACGCACGTCGAGATCGGCGTTGAAATCTGCAAAAAATTCAAGGTACGTCCGGAAGTCATCCACTGCGTTGCGGCGCACCATGAAGACATACCCATCGCAAGTGCGGAGGCTTTTGTCGTTGCCGCCGCTGACGCGATCTCCGGTGCGCGTCCCGGTGCCCGAAGGGAGTCGATGGAAGCGTATGTAAAGAGGTTAAAAGAGCTGGAAGAAGTGGCCAAGAGTTTTACAGGCGTCCAGCGCGCATTCGCCATCTCCGCCGGCCGCGAGATCCGCGTGTATGTGGATACCGCAAAGATCGACGATCTGGGGCAGGAGAAGCTCGCAAAAGATATCGCCCAGAAGATCGAATCGGAGCTTACGTACCCGGGCGTTATTAAGGTGAATGTGATCCGGGAACGGAGGGTGGAGCAGCAGGCCACGTAGCACATGTGCGACGTGGCAGGCCACGTGACGAAAGGAATCCGGAGAAACCGGGGAGACCAGGGAAACAAAGGATCCCCGGTTTCCCCGGACTCCCCGGTGTCCCTGGTTTCCCACATAAATCCCCTTCAACAAACTCCCGCTTTGTGATACAATAAGGAGAATATTTTTTATTTATACCCATATCCATATGAAAACCCGTTTCCAAACTCTCGGTGCAGCCGTGTTTGCATTCGTCGCAGTCGGCATCAGCGCGACAGCCGTAAGCAACACTCTGTATAACGGTGCGCATGAGCGCATGCTGATTCCGAACATAGGGGGCGGGCAACTGCTCTATGGACAAGTGAGTTCCGGCTCGATACCCGTCAATGATTTCACAGCCGAGCAGGGTGCCGAGGGTATTACGCTTCCTAAGGACTCGCATAACTTTTTCACCTGTGAAACGGGCGGATCGGTCGGCACGACCGTGCATGACCTCCAAGGAATCCGCGCATGGGCGTATGAGTTTAGGGGAGACGAACCTCCGTTCTCCGGAAAGTTCTTTGTGTCTCCGGGTGAACTGGAGGCGAACCCGAAGTATGCATCCTTAAATACGCTGGATTCCTTTGAGGAAGGAAGACGCTACTACATCATGAACGCAAGCGATCTGCATTTCCAATGCGGAGACGGCCTGTCGCCTGCAGGGTATTGCGGCGATGGCGTTGTGAATGGCTTTGGGAGCGGAAAGGAAGAGTGTGACGACGGCGCTACCGATGACTTCGATCATGACGGATGCACTGCTACGTGCAAAAAGGAAATCGGTTACCAATGCAGCGGGGAACCGAGTAAGTGCTCGCTTCTCATTCCAACGCTGCCGGGGGACGGCAACTCAAGTAGTACGAGCAGTGCAAAATCGGAATGCCAAGACACCGATGGCGGCGACAATGTCTTTGTGCAAGGAAGCACAACAATCGGCAACAAGTCCGGAACGGATTATTGTTCCAGTAACTCGGAACTCGTCGAGTATTCCTGCGGCTTTGGATTTTTAGAGTCGCTTACTTTGAATTGTGAAAATGGTTGCCTCAATGGTGAATGTATGAAGGAGCAATGCCCTGCCTGTGCTGCCCCTCCAGAAGGTTGCGAAGGAAAAGGTACCGGTGCATGTGGCTGCGGCCCGTATCTGAATCCCGATGGAAGTGTGTGCACGGGAACTGTAAGTAGCGGGAAAACCGGAAACCTCTTTATTACGAAAGATTCGACCCCTCTAAGAAATCGCCAACTACTTGGTGGAGCACTTGGAGAAGCAGCTCTACGGCTGCAAATGCGTGCAGATGGCGAAGATATTAATGTAACTGATCTGCAGTTTGAGGTAGACGGTGATGCAAAATCCATCGATCGCCTGGAACTCTACCTTGTAGGCGAAACGGAAAGCTTTGCATTTGCAACCACAGGCGGATGCGGATCGGATTCCGTACCGGAATCGGGCAAGACATTCTGTGCGGGTGCGGGTGGCGGAATGTATTTGAAAATTCTGAATGGTAGCAATGTCGATGTTCTGGTCCGGCCACGTATCAAGACTGACGTAGTCGACGGTGTATCCGGTCATTCCTTCGTTATCAAGATCAATAGCAATGCTATTGCCACAGAGACAGCCGGGGCAGTACGCGCCCGCGGCCTCCATGCAAAACAACTGCTTCAAGCGAACAACGGTGACAGCGAAGCGAAGGGAGAGATCTTTATCGGGACGGACACTCCCGCTGCCAATGTCGATATTGTCGGCGATACGAATGTCGTAGTCATGTCAAAAATCATCAGCATCATTAACGCAAATCCGGATACGTCAGGTATTACTCAAGTGCCGACCGGTGGTCATGACATAGGCCAATTCAAATTTGAAGCTGCAACGCACCAAAACTCTAAAAATGGGCTGAATAAAGCGCGATTGGATGCCATTATCTTTAACGTAAACTCAAATAACGTCGTTTTGGATGCCAAAGCGTTCAAGTTTTATAATAAAGCAGACGCAATAACCACTGCAACGTGCGTAACCCATTACCGCAGCGGAGAAGTCTTTACCTCTGCAGCCATCAGCGGGTCGTTCAGTGTTCTTTGTAAGGCAGACGGCTCCAACGTCGATACAAATATTGATCAGGGCACTTCCTCCACATTTGTTCTGCAAGGTTTGATCAGTAATCCCAAGATGAATGCTTCAGCCGTTTCATCGTTACAAGTAACCCTTGATAACTTCACAGATCCTCAAGAACCATTCGGCGTTGCGGGGAGCCATATCCGATGGGAAGACGGCGACGAACTCACCGGAACGTATTTTGATTGGATTGAATATCCCGATACTGTCGTGAAATCGACATCGTACGAATCCTAAATACATATCGCCATGCCACACCGCTCTGCGTTTCTCGTTCTCGGCATTCTCATGATCGGTGTCTCGAGTGGGACGTTCGTGGCGTACCTCTCACCTGAGGAAGTATTTTCGGGTCTTGAGGTACCGGAAACCAGCTCCGTATCGAGTACCTCTGAAAGTAGTGCTGTAAGCGAAGCTGCAAACCAAGTGGCATCGCAAGGAAATACACAATCAACACAAACGCAGCAACAGGCGAGTGATGCTGCTATGCAGGGATATCAGCAACAAATGGTGAACAGTGCTTCGGCGATGCAGCAATATCAGCAACAGGCAAGTGCAAGGCAGGGGCAACAGGCCAGTGCGGCTGCTATGCAGGGATATCAGGAGCAAGCCAGTGCATCACAAGTGCAAGAGCAGGGAAATGATGCGAGTACAGCGGTGATACAGCAGCAATATCAGGAGCAAGCCAGTGCGCCAGTCATGCAAGAGCAGCCAGTATCGAGGGCAACAGCGCCTGCGTTTTACCGCTCCGGCGAGAAGGTAGAAAAACAAAATTCTGCCGATGAAGGAATGCAAAACTCCATTCCCCCGTTCATGGGAGAGGGCATGGCGACTTCTTCCGACATGATGCTTCCAAATGATAGCAATGCCCTGCCGCCAGAGTTGCTCGACACTTTCATGGATACGCCGCCGGAGACATCTGGCGAACCGAATGGAGATGCCACAACAGTCGAAACCACGTCAGCTGGTACGACTCAGGAGCCTATTACAGAAGAAGCGCAAAAAGCCGCCGCTCCGGAACAAAAGCAATCAGGATCGATCGTCATGGCGATCGTCAGTAGATTAAAGTATATCGCCGCCGCGGTCCTCTTAGGAGCAAGCGGGTTTTTGTTTCTCATGAAAAAGAAACCGAAAGTCATGCCTGCTCCCGTACAGGCTGCGCCTGTTACGTCCGCTCCCGCAGCTCCCGCCGCACCCGTTCAGGAATCTTCCGAACGTCTGGAGCACGCGCTGAATGCGATGGGTGCTATGGAGAGCAATGAAATGGTTGGACTTGGCAACACGCCTCCTCCGACGGAAAATAACGGATAAAGGATAAAGGATAGTGGATAGAGGAAAAGTGGATAGTGGATAGAGGAAAAGTGGATAGTGGATAGTGAAAAATGGATAAAGAATCGTTATCCGTTATCCGTTATCCTTTATCCGTTATCCACTTCTATCTATCCACTATCCACTTCTCTTTATCCACTTCTCTATTCCTTCAACAAAAATCTTGCTGCTCGCTTGGCAATCAATTGATCTTTCTTTAATGCATCGATGATGTTTCCTAGCCACTCTCGATGCTCCGACGATTCCCAATCGATACAGACATTACGGCCGATCTGCTCCGCGGTGAGTCCTGCAGGACTGTCACGCAGTTCATCAATCACTTTGCCTCGAAAGATCCTGTTCGGAATGTATTTCGATCCAACATAGCGTCCCGGCTCTTTTTTGATGCTCTTTGCCCTGTCCCCAATAGCAGGAACCTTGTATGCAGCCTTCATGATGCCCGCATGGGTCAGCGGACAAATGTCCCACTTGGGTCGTGCTTTGGTACAAACGAGTGAACCAAAATCCATGAGGGCGGAATGCCAGTCGGCGCAGTTCTGCGACCTGCGAGTGGATAGTGGATGGTGGATAGCGGATAAGGCCACATCCAAAACTTCTCCCGCAATCTCGAGCAAATACGCATCGTCCTTTTTCCATGTACCGTCTGCATACTCCGGACCTATGAACGTGCGGTGCAATATTCTTCGGATGTTTGTATCGAGACACGGAGTAGGAAGATTGAATGCAAAATTTCTGATGGCTGCTGCCGTGTAATGACCGACCCCCGGAATTTTCTGAAGATCTTCCATGGTAACGGGAAATCGTAATTCCTGCCTTGTCGGCAGGCAGGCGCCATTCGCCATTCGCAATTCGCCATTCGCCATTCGCCATTCGCCATTCGCAATTTGTAATTGCACTATGTGCTTTGCTGCGTCACGCAGTCGAATCGCCCTGTTGTTGTAGCCCATTCCCCGCCATGCGAGGAGAACATCTTTATTTGTTGCAACAGCGAGATCCTCAATATGCGGGAATCTTTCGAGGAAATCTTTGAATACAATTTTTACTCGACTTACCTGTGTTTGCTGTAGCATCACCTCTGAAACCAAAATCTTGTACGCTCGATCAGCAAGATCTGAATCGGGAAGATCGCGCCAAGGCAATGTCCGTTTATGTACGGCAAACCAATCCCAGATTTCACGAACGAAGATTTCGACGCGTTCGGACCGTTTCATGAACGTAGTATGCGTCCCGTTGGGACGCATCGACAAATGAAAAAACAAATAGATTTTGCAACAAACAGGCACAATCATCGTTTAACCTTTATACATGCAGAAAATCCGCCATTCACAGGTGCTCAAGTTCGTCTGGACGTACGCTCGGCAAAATCTGCCTGCACTCACGCTGATGCTGCTGTTTGCCATTGCATCGGTCGGGTTCCACCTTGCACAGCCGTACTTCTATCGCGAAGCGATCGACATTATCACTGCACGTGCGATCCCGAGCGAGACGCTCTACGAACACGCCAGGTTGATGTTTCTGCTGGGCATCGGCTGTGCCATCATCGGGTTTACCTTGCATGAAACTGCGGCGATGATGCTCGGGTGGATAGAAGCGAGGATGCTCCAGCGCATTCACATCGGTGTGTTCACACACGTTCAACGGCTGTCGACGAAGTTTCATATCAATACCTTCGCCGGCGCAACCGCGCGGCGCATCGGGCGCGGCGTCGATAGCGTCGAGACCATCATGGATCGCATCTGGTTCGATTTTATTCCTGCGGGACTGTTTATCCTCACGCTCACGGGCATCCTTCTGCGCTTCTCCCTGAAGATAGGTCTGATCATGCTCACGGGAATGATTGCGTACTGCGCCGTTTCCATCACATTAAACCTGATGTTGGCGCGCCTGTTTAGTTGGGTAGACCGACAAGATACGCGAGTGACTGCAAATATGGTCGACGCCATCAGCGGCAATGCACTTGTCAAAGCATTCGCAAAGCATGACTACGAGGAATCGCGCCACCACAGTGTGGTGTCGGAATGGCTGCGGAGAGTGCAGCGATCGTGGCGGGCGGCAACATCGTTTGCCTGGCTGCAATCCATCACGCTCATTGCGATCGAAGCCGTCATCCTCCTCGTTGCGCTGCACGAATGGCTGGAAGGAACCCTTTCCCCCGGAAGCGTCGTCATGCTCCTCTTTTATATGGGACTGCTCTGGGGATACATGCGGCAAATCGGCAACAATGTGCGTGCGTACCTGCGAGCGGTGAGTCATTGCGAGGAAATGGTCGCAATGATGGGACAGTCGGTGGAGATCGAAGACGTGCCAAATGCAAAACCGTTAATGGTCCTGCAAGGCTCCATTGCTTTCCATCATGTCCGCTTCGCCTACGAAAACGCAAAAGGGTCTCTCTTTGAAGATTTACACCTTACGGTGCAACCGCGGGAGAAGATTGCGTTCGTTGGCCACTCCGGAGCAGGAAAAAGCACGATCACCAAATTGTTGATGCGCCTGTACGAACTGAGTGATGGTCAGATCCTCATCGATGATCAAGACATTGCAAAAGTGACGCAAGCGAGCCTGCGCGGTTCCATGAGCCTCGTGCCCCAAGATCCCCTGCTCTTCCACAGGACAATCGCCGAGAATATTTCGTACGCCAAACCCGATGCGACCTACAAGCAAATCGAGCATGCCGCGAAACTCGCACATGCCCACGATTTCGTTACCACGTTACCCGCCGGTTACTCTACGCTCGTCGGCGAACGCGGCGTCAAGCTTTCG
The DNA here is from genome assembly GCA_964348745.1 of uncultured Candidatus Peribacteria bacterium. GTDB lineage: Bacteria > Patescibacteriota > Gracilibacteria > Peribacterales > Peribacteraceae > CAYGDT01. Next base: position 3,824 of record CAYGDT010000008.1, on the reverse strand, counting down.
GGAGGCGAACGCCAGCGCGTAGCTATCGCACGCGCAATTTTAGCCGACAAACCCATCCTTATTCTCGATGAAGCAACAAGCAGCTTGGACTCCGTCTCCGAAAAATATATTCAGGAAGCTCTCGCGTATCTCATGAAAGACCGCACAGCCATCGTGATCGCACACCGGCTTTCTACCGTGCGTTCCTGCGACCGGATCGCGGTGATAGATGGCGGAACACTGATCGCCTGCGCGCCGCATGAGGAGCTGCTGAAAACCTGCCCCATTTACAAAGAGATGGTTGAATTACAGAGTAATGGGATGCTTGGAGAATAGTTGCGCCGACCTTTTCCTTGACGATTTTCCCGCTCCCCACTAGACTTTTGCGGCTGAATGAGGGTAACCTCCTTCTCAATTGCACTCCTTTTCCTCTTTTCAACATGGCTGATAAAAAGTTTGAACGCAATAAGACC
>CAYGDT010000008.1:0-3362 GCA_964348745.1 uncultured Candidatus Peribacteria bacterium | reverse complement strand
ACCCATGTCAACGTGGGCACAATCGGACACGTCGACCACGGTAAGACTACTCTTACCGCAGCTCTATCCATGAATTTCTCTCCGGAAGGTGAGAAGAAGGATTTCGCGCACATCGATAACGCACCGGAAGAACGCGAGCGCGGTATTACTATTGCAACTTCGCACGTCGAGTACGAAAGCGAAGTGCGCCACTACGCGCACGTCGACTGTCCAGGTCACGCCGACTACGTCAAAAACATGATTACGGGAGCCGCTCAAATGGACGGTGCTATCCTTGTAGTTTCCGCTGCAGACGGCCCGATGCCTCAGACGCGTGAGCACATTCTGCTCGCACGTCAGGTGAACGTTCCTTATATCGTCGTCTTCTTAAACAAGGTGGACATGGTGACAGATCCGGAGCTTTTGGAGCTCGTGGAGGTGGAAGTACGCGAACTGCTCAGCAAGTACGAATTCCCAGGCGACGATACACCGATCATCAAGGGGTCTGCTCTGAAAGCTCTCGAAGGAGATGCTTCTCAGGTAGAGAAACTTAAAGAGCTGCTCCGCGCATTGGATACGTTCATTCCGGATCCGAAGCGCGAGATACAAAAGCCGTTTCTTATGCCTGTGGAGGACGTGTTCTCCATTAAGGGTCGCGGTACCGTTGCAACGGGCCGTATCGAACAGGGCAAAGTGCTCGTGAACGACGAAGTGGAACTGATCGGTATCAACCCCACGCGCAAGGTCGTTGTGACGGGCGTGGAAATGTTCCACAAGCTCCTCGACGAGGGAATCGCCGGAGACAACGTAGGACTGCTGCTCCGCGGCATTGAGCGCGAGGAAATCCAGCGCGGCCAGGTGCTTGCCAAGGCAGGTTCCATCAAACCGCACTCAAAATTCGATTCTGAAGTGTACGTTCTTACCAAGGAAGAAGGAGGACGCCACACCCCGTTCTTCAAAGGCTCCAAGCCACAGTTTTACATCCGCACGACGGACGTAACAGGCACTGTTGAACTTGCTGCGAACGTGGAAATGGTGATGCCAGGCGACAACGTAAAGTTCACTGTAACGCTCGGAGCACCCATCGCTCTCGACGAAGGTACGCGTTTCGCCATCCGTGAAGGAGGCCGTACTGTCGGAGCCGGTGTCGTGACCAAGATCTTAGAATAATATTGCGTCCCGCAGAGACGGCACACTGTGCCGTCTCTGCGAAAGACGCTCTCCCCCTGCTCCTTCCCCAGATCGCTATGAATCCTCCGAAGAAAACTGATGCACCTACAAAGAAGACTCCGTCTTCTGTAAAAAAGAGTGCCAAACTTTCGGGAAAGGATATTGCGGAATCTGCTGTTCAGGGAGCCAAAAAAGCAAAGAAAGAAACCCCAAAGATCCAGACGATCCGCATTCGTTTAAGTGCGTTTGATCATATCGTGCTCGACGAAGCGGCAGGAAAAATTTTGGAGACCGCCGAGCGCAGCGGCGCCGTGGTGCACGGTCCGACTCCCCTGCCGACCAAAATCCGCAAGTTCACCGTGCAGCGCAGCACCTTCAAGCACAAGGACGCGCGTGATCAGTTTGAAATGCGCACGCACCGCCGCTTGATCGATCTCTCCGACACCACATTTAAAACGATTGAAAGCCTGCAGAGCTTAAGCCTCCCGTCGGGCGTCGATATTGAAATTAAAATGGGATAGTCCCCTGAAACCCGACTGATCCGTCCCCCTCACCTTCTCTCCAATGACTAAGAGACCAACCCCCAAGAAACGGCGAGCAAAAAGTTCAGGCAACGCCCAGTACGGCGAGTATGTGCGCAAACAAACGCGCAGACTGAAAAACCGCACCAATTCGCCGTTTTCCGTGCGTGCAGCACCGAAAGACCGAGCCGGAAAAGCGCTGAATCGCATTACGCGTGTCAAAGCTTAAAAAACGGATAGTGGATAGTGAATTGTGGATAATGCACATCTGCTATGGGAACTCCATCCATTATTCTTTATCCACTATCCTTTATCCACTACTGTCGTAATGGCCCGTAAACGCCACCTCTCTCGGATCGCCGTCATGCAGGTACTCTTTGAGCGCGGGTACCGCGATATCGATGTGTATGTAAGCCTCGGGAAGAAAGTGGAAGACCTCGGGGACATCGACGGGGAATTTGCCAAAAGCCTGCTGGAAGGAACGATTGCCAAGGAGGCAGATCTGAAAACAGCCATCGAACAGCACGCTCCGGAGTGGGAATTTAAACGCATGGATCCGATCGCCAGACCCGTGCTGCTTTTGGGTGCCTATGAGCTGCTGTATGGCAATGACGCACCTCCGGCGGTCGTGATGAATGAATGCATCGAAATCGCCAAGGAATATGGAACTGCGGAGACCAGTAAATTCGTTAATGGAGTGCTCAACGCGATTGCAAAAGCATAAATGCGTGATTCATGCAGCATGATTCGCTACACTGCATACCGATGACGCAATCCAGTTTTACTGCACTCGAAAAAATAATCGGCATCCGGTTTAAAAACAAGGATCTGCTCGCGCAATCGCTCACACACAGAAGTGCCGCGCGCCAAGCGCGCGCCCTCGGTCACAACGAACGATTTGAATTCCTTGGAGACGCGGTCTTAGAACTGATCGCCACGGATTACCTGTTTTATATGGGGCAGAAGTCCGAAGGAGAAATGACCAATCTGCGTTCTGCATTGGTGAATCGAGAAAACCTGGCAAACGTCGCCCGCGAGATCAAACTGGGCGAGTATTTGTTTATGAGTAAAGGGGAAGAGCGCAGCGGCGGAAGAGAGAAAGACTCGACGCTCGCAAATGCGTTGGAAGCGCTGATCGGCGCGATTTATCTGGATCAGGGGTTTGAGAAGGTGCAGACATTCTGCAATGAATTTATTCTCACGCGGCTATCCGGGTTGCTAGCAGAAGGAAAAGACCGCGACCAAAAGAGTCTGTTTCAGGAGCGGGCGCAGGAGCACTGCGGCGTCACTCCTCACTATGACGTCGTCGATCAGGAGGGACCTGACCATGACAAAATCTTCACATGTGCGGTGTTTATTGGAGAAGAACAAGTCGCTGTCGGACGGGGAAACAGTAAACAGAGAGCCGAGACATCCGCTGCGGATGCGGGACTGAAAGCGAAGGGATGGCAGTAAAAGTGGATAAAGAAAAGTGGATAGTGGATAGTGGATAGTGGATAGTGAAATTGTAGCTACTCTAGCCTGTAACCTGTAACCTGTAACCTGACGACGAACGAATTGAGTCATCTTTGCCCGCCCCCTTTAATTCTGCTAGTGTTTATCTAGGGATTATTGTACGGTGTCTAACGGATAGACGCAATGCGCTGTCCATCAAACAAATCCTTCAAAATTTCATTCTTTTCCATGTATTCT